>JBEGMZ010000089.1:0-2931 GCA_041182745.1 Acidobacteriota bacterium | reverse complement strand
CTTACCCACACCAATATCCGAAGCCCCTTAAAAGATTGCTTGTTCCGATGCTGGCTGTTTCCATTTGGATCAGAGTAGCGTTGACGAAGGCGGGGGCGTCTGGTTGCGAAGATGGTGCTTCGTGACCAGATGCTTATCCGCAGAGTCAACGCATTCCAGTTAAGGTTGAAGCAGCCAGTCGGGTGAGAAATGAAAGAGGCAGCCACAGGGCCACCTCTTTCGGGTACTTCATGATTACATCGTTCCGATGGTACTGCCAGGTACCTTCAGATACCGATGGGAGTTACTTGGCCTGGACGGCCTCGATATACTTGGTCAGGGCGTAGATGTTGAGTGTTGAAACACTCTGCCCCTTGGTATTTCTAAAATAGGCCCCCCACACTGGCATATCCTTGGTGCCGTGCGCCGGAATGTCCTTCTCACCGCTGATGTTGAGCTGGATGTGGACCGGGTCGAACTTGCCATCGTGGCGCTTGGCAATGGTCGTCAGATCACTTGGGGCGGTCTTGAGGGAGGCCGCGACCGGTCCGCTGCCTTTGGCATCCATACCGTGGCAGCTTGCGCAGTACTGGTTATAGAGCTTGCGCCCTCTTGCCAGCTCATCCTTGGCCTGGCCCATCGTGACGGATGGGCTGAAGACAAAGCCCAATACCGCAATCCCTGCAATCATGGCCGTGATTTTTGTTACCTTGCTGAGCATTAATCCTCCTGTGACTGGGAGCAGCCAACAAGCCCTACCGGGTATCGCCTGACGTCCGGGTTTGAGCCTGCTGTCTGCTCAGTAACCCCTGGCCGGGAAGAAGCGAATCGATACAAGCCTTCCGTAGCAGCAAAATGCTATCAACGACAATTTCGATTAATCTTTCCACGCAGAGGATGGAGGGAAGGTAACCGAGGTGCCATTCCAAGTCAAGAAAAAATCTGACCATCATGTCCTGGACATGGAATTTAGACAGGGGAATCGCACTATAGATCGAGAGTACCTTCCAATGTGGCTTCGCGTCTTTGGGTGACGCAAGCAGTAATCCATTCGGTCTCGCCAGGGAGACCGTACCCGAAGCCACGCCACGGCGAATCTGGCTGGCAGGAAAATGCGATTGCCCTGTCCCGAGAACATGGCCTGAAGCTCCGACAGATATGCCGCCTTGACCGGCACTGATCTCTGCGCTAGTATCCGGAGTGTTGCGGGACTTCTGCAAAGTTAGTGATTGTTGGCACTTCAATTTGAGCCAATTCATTTGAAAGGGAGACCGATGCGAAATCCGTCGGCCGCCATGCTCGTCAGCGTACGAGATTATTGTGCCGCGGAGCTTTTAGGTCACCCACCTGTCAAGGGCAGGTTCAAATGAAGCCACGACACGGCCACGCGGAAGTCTCGCCATAAAGCCCAGTTCAAGTCCTTGCCAGGCCGGCTGGCCAATCAGATAAGCCGGCTGGCCAATCAAGTTAGGAAATTAGAAAGGTAATCAGTAACAGCAATGTTGAGAGTACTCCTGACAGGTGACTGTATGGGACGTCCGGGACGGCGTATTCTTGAAGAGCGGCTGCACGATCTGCGACGGGAGCGAGAGATCGACTTTGTGGTCTCAAACGTCGAGAACGCAGCGGCCGGATTTTCAATTACGCCACGGATCGCGGAGGAGCTGTTTGCGGCCGGGGTCGATGTCATGACCTCGGGAAATCACATCTTTGACAAGAAGGAGGTACTTGACTACATCGAGCGCGAGCCGCGGCTGCTGCGGCCGGCGAACTACGCGCCAGGAGTACCGGGACGTGGGCGCTGGACAGGACGGGTGCGAGGAGTGCCGGTTGGGGTGATCAACCTGCAGGGGCGGGCTTTCATGCCGCCGAGTGACGATCCGTTCCGGAGTGTGGAAGCACAGTTGGCGGCAATCGGATCAGGATATCAGGTAGTTATTGTCGACATGCACGCCGAGACCACGGCAGAGAAGATGGCGATGGGAAGATTTCTGGATGGGAGAGTCTCAGTAGTGGTAGGGACCCACACGCACGTGCAGACGGCGGATGAGCAGATTCTGCCGGGGGGAACGGGTTACATTACGGATCTTGGGATGACCGGACCGCATGACGGGGTGATCGGGATGATGACCGGGCCAGTGCTTGAGAGGTTTCGCACCGGCCTGTCAACAAAATTCGAACCATCGGAGGGGGCGATTCGCCTCCACGGGCTCGAGGTTGAGATCGACGAGACGACGGGACAGGCGGTACGGGTTGAACGAGTAAGGATCGAGTACTGAGGAGCCGGATCTGGTGAGCGAGCGAAGAGCGAATATAGTCATTGTCGGGGGTGGGGTAGTCGGACTGGCAATTGCGCTCGAGCTATCACGGCGACAGGACGACGTCTTTCTGCTTGAAGCGCAGCCACGGCTTGGGCTTGGAAACTCGACGCGGAACAGTGGCGTGATCCATGCGGGGATCTACTATCGGCCGGGTTCACTGAAGGCGTGGCATTGCGTCGAAGGATCGCGGTTGCTCTACGAGTTCTGCGGCATGCACGGGGTTCATCACGAGCGGGTGGGGAAGCTGATCGTCGCGCAGGACGAGTCAGAGATCCCGGAGCTGGAGCGGCTGAAGCGGCAGGGCGATGAGAACGGGGCGGTTGGACTGGAGCTGATCGATGGAGCGCGGATTCCGGAGATCGAGCCGCAGATTCGGGGGGTAGCGGCGATCCACTCACCGAACACGGGGTTGGTTGAGGCGGAAGAGCTGGTACGGACACTGGCGCGGCTGGCGGAGTCGAACGGGGCTTCGCTGTTGACAGGCACGCCTTTGGTTGGAGCGCGGCTGGCGGGTGACCGACTGGTGATCCGGACACCGCACGAGGAGGTCGAGGCGCGGGTAGTGATCAACGCGGCTGGACTCTATGCCGACGAGGTGGCGCAGATGTTCGGGAATGATCGTTACCAGATC
>JBEGMZ010000088.1:0-3443 GCA_041182745.1 Acidobacteriota bacterium | reverse complement strand
CAGGGCCATCCCGACACTGCTGACCACCATTGGAATCTGCCCTGGTTCGATCATCGTCCTGATTACACCTCCACCAGTAACGTTAGTTGGCGCTGGCGTATCAGGCAAATACTGTTTTTCTGAGCTTTGTTATAAGATGGGACTTATGATATCAGACTTTAACCTCTACCCCCTGCACGTCTTTCGGATGGTGGCTCGGCACGGAACGGTGACGCGTGCCGCTGCCGAACTCTTCATCAGTCAGCCGGCGGTCTCGGCCCATCTCAAGGCCTTCGAGTCCCACGTCGGCGCCTCCCTCTTCGAGCGGACACCGCGGCAGATGGTACTGACCAGTGTCGGCCGTGCAGTTCTTGACCAGGTCAACCGGATCTTTGTCCTCTATGACGAGCTTCCGGAACAGGCCGATCTGCTCCGGACTCGGGTTGCGGGAGAGGTGGTGATCGCGGCCTCGAGCACGCCTGGAGCCTACCTGCTGCCCGGGCTCCTCTGTCGATTTCAGCGTGACCATCCGGAGGTGGTCCCGCTGCCGCGGATCGGGGCAAGTACGAAGGTCGTCGAGTGGGTGATCGACTACGAGGCTCCCTTTGGGATTGTTGGAGAGATCCGGCTGCCCGAAGTGATCGAATCGACCCCGCTGGGCGCAGATCAGCTGCGACTGACGGTGAGGGCCGATGACTCACTGGCTGCTGCCGCTCGGATCGATCCGGAGAAGCTGGGCGCACTCACCCTCTTCGTCCGGGAGCCCGGTTCAAGCACACGCTCCGTCGTCGAGGGGTTGTTTGGCGATGACTTCCGGCATTTTGCGCGGGTTGTCGAGATCCCCGACACCGAGGCGATCAAGCAGGCCGTGGTGGCCGGCCTTGGTGTCGCCTTCCTCTCCTCCTGGGCCTGTCGGCTGGAGGAACGGGTCGGAGTTCTGGCGCCGCTTCGTGATCGGCGCTGGCGGAGGAGGCGCCAGTTCTACCTTATCAAAAGAAGGGATCGCGACCTGACCGGCGCCGCGGCTGCGCTCATCGCTGGACTGACACCCCGGAAGCGACGCGGGGCAATGCCGGCCTGCCAGTGAGCGCCTCCCCCCTCACAGTCCGGGCAGCGCGCTCCGTACCGGTGCCGGCATCGCCTGGCCACCCTTGAGTGACCGCCACAGGATGTCGTTCAGTTCATCGAAGTCGACCAGATCGTACTCCGACCAGTCCATCCGGGCGGAGCGCCGGGCTCCCTCGCCTGTCAGCGGATTCCTGGCTTGCAGGTCGACCCGTGCATTCTCCCTGACGTATGGCCGCAGATCGGGTGTTGTGGTAAAGACGTTGTAGAGGGGCGTCGCCAGCTGATCGTACTGGGTCATTGGTGGCAGTCCGAGGATGAGCTCCATCGTTCTGACGTAGGAGACGGTCGTGTAGAGGGTGCTGTCGACAACCCCGCCCCGCCTGACATAAGGTGAGAAGACCAGGCCAACCGTTCGCCGTGAGTCGACGTGATCAGGACCGTTCTGCGCATCGTCCTCGATGACGAAGATCGCGGTCTCCGCCCAGAACTTCGACCGACTGACCGCCTCGATGATCATTCCAAGCGCGAGGTCGTTTGAAGCGACGCAGGCGGTTGGAGTGAACCGCCCCGGCAACAGCCCGTCGGTGTGATCCTCACCCAGCGACATCACCATATAGTTCCACCATTCGCCCTTCTTCTCGGCCTCCTGCAGCTCCTGAATGAAGACCTCGGCGAGATTGGTGTCGCGCTGCCGGCCACCCGGAACGCTCTTCAGTTTCAGCCATTCGCGACTGAAGTTGTCTCGCAGCCCGCTCGCGCCGGTGAATATCGGCTCGGTCTCTGGTGAGGAACGGAACGAGGCAAACTCGCCATAGCTCCGGTAACTCTTCCCGTGCTTCCGGCAGTTGTCCCAGAGATAACCGCCCGGGGATGAGGTCAGCCGCTCGTCCGCCTCCGGCTGCCCCCGACGACTGTAGCTGTTGACCCACGCCTTCTGGGTGAAGTCGGTCACATAGGCGGCATTCGACCACTGGTGGCCATCCTGTGAGACCTCGCCATTGCAGTAGAGGTTGTCGAGGATCACCGTCTCACGGGCCAGTTTGTGGGCGTTCGGCGTGGCCTGCTCGCCAAAGAGGGTCAGATTCGGATCGCCGTTGCCCTTGCCAAGGTCGCCCAGCACCTGGTCGTAGGTGCGGTTTTCACGAATGATGTAGAGGACGTGTCGGATCTTCGGAAAGACCTCGCGGCGGATCCGCTCAGCGTAGGCCTGGTCGAGCTGCTCCTTCGGATTTGGGAAGTTGCCACGCACCTGTGCGGAGTACTCCGCCAGCCGCGCCCGGTCCGGAATATCGATGATCGAGACGCTGCCCTCAAGCTGTGATCCGACATAGTCATAGGGCTTGGCCGGATCCGGCGAGGCGATCTTATATTCGGTCGAGGCCGGGAAATTACCACGTAGCTTCAGGCCTCCCTTGCCGGTGCCAACAAGCAGGCGCTTCCCATCCGGGGTCACGGCGACCGCGCTCGGATACCAGCCGGTCGGAATGAAACCGAGCACCGTCGACTGGCGCCGGTCTCCAATGTCGATCATCACCACGTTGTTGTTGTCGGCATTGGCAACGAAGAGCCTTGTCCCGTCGGAGGTGATCGCGAGCGAAATTGGCGATGAACCGACCGGTGCCTCACGATCGAGCGAGGTCCGGATCGTCTCAATCACCTCTCCCGCCCGGAGCACACTGATGCTGTTCGACCCGGAGTTGGCGACAAAGAGCCGACCATCACGGCTCCAGGCCAGGTCGTTCGGGTGGCTCCCAACCCTGACCCGCCCGCTCTCCTTCATCGTCAGCGGATCGAGCAGACTGACCGACTCGTCTCCCCAGTTGCTGACTGCCAGTGTCCGTCCGTCCGGCGCAAGTGCCGATCCATAGGGGCGATAACCAACCTTCGCCGCCTGCTGCCGGGCAAAGTTCTCACCGCTCAAACGGTAGACGGTGTCGTTCTGAATATTGACGACATAGAGGGCGTTATCTTTTCCAAGGGTGACTCCGGCAACGAAGCGCTCCTTCTCGGTCAGGCCGTCGATCGCAATCGAGGGTCGAATTGTGAAGCGGTCACCGGCCAGCCCGATTCGGAGTACCGGCAGTTTGAGCGCCGACAGAACCTCCTCCGCCACGCCACGCTGCCTGGCGAGGCTGGTAAACTGTGGCGTCAGCGTGCCGCCACCAGAGACAAAGATCTCACCCGTCTCCGGGTTCTGAGCCATCCCCGTCCAATCCTTGGCGACATTGATCGTTCCCGTCAGCTTCGCGGCGCCAATGTCGATCAGGTTGACACTGTGATCATGCCACCCGGCAGTGTTGACCACCGCCTGTCTTCCGTCAGCGGAGACGATAATCTTCATCGCCATGTCACCCGGCAGTGGTACCTGGCGACCGGCCGGAGTGATGCGCCAGCCC
>JBEGMZ010000087.1:0-6179 GCA_041182745.1 Acidobacteriota bacterium | reverse complement strand
GGCTTCAGAATCACCGATACCCGACAACATCAGCAGCTGGGGAGAACCAAAAGCGCCAGCCGCGAGGACCACACCGTGGGCGGGAATGGTCTCGGTCACCTCGCCACGCCTGACGGTGACGCCGACTGCCCGGCCATCCTCAACCTCGATACGCTGAACGTGGGCCTGCTTCATAACCTCAAGATTGGATCTCCTGAGTGACGGCTTGAGGTAGGCATCGTAGGCGCTGTACCGCTGCCCTCGAAGATTGGCAAGTTCAGGAATCCAGGCCCCCTGGTAATGACCGCCATTGTAATGTTTTTGATGGCCAGGACTGCAGGTTCGCGCCGCGTCGACAAAAGCGATGGAGAGGCGGTGGGCATTGGTATTGGGTGAAACTATCATCGGTCCGTCATGGCCACGCAGTCGATCCGGGTCATCACCAAGCCACTGCTCCTGTTGTCGGAAATGCGGAACAACCTCGTCCCAGCTCCAGCCGGCAGCACCCGCCTCTACCCATTCAGCAAAATCGGCCGGATGGCACCACTGATGAATCTGGGCATTGATGTTGGAAGATCCGCCGAGCATTCGCCCTCGTGGAACATAGATCTGCCGACCGCCACCATAGGCCTGGGGCTCACTCTCGAACGCCCAGTCGAGCCGGCTCTTGAAGAGACGCGCAAAGCCGGCTGGTATCTTGACAAACTTGTCATCAGGTTCACCGCCGGCCTCGATAAGCAGGACACGATGACGACCGGAGCGGGTCAACCGCTCCGCCAGAACGCAACCGGCCGTACCTGCCCCAACGATAATCAGATCCTGCATCGTGTTATCTTCCTCATGCTCTTCCTGCTCATTCTCTACCTGATTCTCTACCTCTACCTCTACCGTTTTACCGTAGGATGAACCGGAACGAAGCGCATTATAGAGTATGCCAACATCGGATAAGAATAGCCGGAGCGCACAGTGGGGTGGAGAGTCCCGGCCATGCCACTGGAACCTCAGGGAGTCCGGGGCACCAGCCGCTCAATAAAAGCTGGCGGCAGGTTGATGGTGATCGAGACATCGCTGCTGCGAACCGTGATTCGAGCCCGGTTCAGAAGATCGGTGATGAGCTGATTGCCGTTGGAGAGGAGAACCCGGGCGAGGTTGAGAAGCCCCTTGAGCCCCTGTTCGAGCTCGGTCGCCTCCCCTGCGGAGGAGGTTCGCATAAGGGCGTTGAGATCCGTCACCAGCTCTGGAGAGAGCCGGAGGCCGCCCTGCACAACCCTGACGGCAGCAATCGACCTGAAGAGATCGCCCTGATTGAGCGCCTCCTCTCGCATCGCGGAGGTAAGGGTAAAGGCAAACCTGAGGGGAGCCGGGGAGCCATCACCGCGCAGAGCGGTGACGAGCAGCTGGTTGGAGCCGTTCGCGGCGGAAGCCTTTCGACCTTCGATCACCTTTCTGATCCGGGAGAGATCTCCGACTGCGACAACTCCCTGCCCAAGAGCAGCCACGGCGAGGTCAGAGATCCGGAGGGTGAGCGGGCCGATCGCCGGCAGGTTGGGTGGGTTAGTAACTGAGAAGATGGTCACCCCTTCGTGCGCAGCCACCTTGTACTCGACTTTGTAGAGGCGGAGAAGGTCTTCGACCGTCTTCTGATCAGGATCGAGGCCCTTGACCAAGAGGAGGCCTGTCGCCTCGAAGGATTGAAAACTGAGTCCAATGGCACTGCCACCAAGCTGGCGGGGTTCGATCCCCAGGCGGGTCGTGATGGTGCTGACCGCCGCCGCGATGGGCTGAAGGCCCTTTACTCCAAGTTTTTCAAGTCGTGGAAGAATTTCAGTGAGAACCACCGGCAGGTCGATCGTCATAATAAGGTCGGACTGCGGCAGCAGCGGAAGGAGATCGTCACCCGGAAGTGCCTGACCGGCAGAAGCTGGCCGCACCTGACCTTCCGCCTGGACAGCACCCCAGGCAGTGTTGGTGCTGAGAACCGCGATCAACAGAACGGCAAAAATATTTCTCATTTCGACCCCCCTTTTCCCCATCCTCCCGGCCAACCGAACGGTTACAATGTTCCAGGGTTGATTTGGCAAGACGCCGCCCCAACTGGTTGACTCGGGGACAAACATAAAACAGCATGACTCAGTCAGCAGGACTTCGGCCCCGGCCAACAGACAGGATTATAGCAGACCCGAGGCCGGTTAATGGGTGAGGTTGGCGATCGATGCGACGGGATAAAGATCAATCGGAATGGGTAATCCTCTCATTTGGATCGGAGGCGGGGAGGAAGGATCTGGTGCGACTCCTCCGCGCAGACGGAATTGTTCCGGAACGATTGACCACCGTTCGTATCGATGGTGACCCCGCGCCGAGTTTCTGGGATGGCCAGCGGCGGAGCGGAAGGGGTGAGCAGGCGGCAGTTGTCGAGAGAAGTGTCGGTGGATTGGCTGGCTGGCTGACTCGGCGGTTGCTTCCGGTGCTGGGGGTTGGAGTACTCTCCCTGGGTGCGGGCTGGTGGGGTCTCTTCCCGCCCCTCACTTTTGGTTTTGCCGTCATGGCGCTCGCCCTGACCATCCTCTTCGTCTGGCAGTACCGGATCAGCCAGCCATCCGGAGCAGCAGCGACAACCCCGGAGAGGAAGAGTTCTCACGCTGTCGGAGCGACTTTCGGAGTAATCGGAGTAAAAAGATCAGCCGACCCGGTGATGGAGCCGATGGGTAGCTCTGGAATTGAAGCGACCGGAGTGGGGAGAAGTCCGGCGACAATTCTGATTGGACTGAAGATTGGACGGACGGAGCGAAGCCGGGTTGAACAGATTGCAATCGAGTCGGGTGCCGGACAGATAACTTATGCCACCCCCCGAAAGGAACGATTATGAATTACGACGTCATTGTGATCGGATGCGGGCCGGCGGGCAGCGCAAGCGCCATCTTGCTCGGGTCGGCCGGCTGGAAGGTCTTGCTGCTGGAGCGGGGGCGATTTCCACGACATAAGCTGTGTGGCGAGTTCCTGACGCCGGAAGCCCGGCCCATTCTTGCCCGACTTGGAGCCGAGGAGCGGATGCTCGCAGCAGGCAGCGCCCTGATCAGGCAGTTCAATATCTACTCTCCAGACGGTCGTTGTCTCGCCATACCAATGGACTGGATCGCGAGGGGCGAGGCCCTTGGAATTTCACGGGCGAGCATGGACCGCATAATGATGGATCGGGCGCGGGAGGTTGGAGTAGAGGTACGGGAGGGATTTACTGTCTCATCGAAGCTGTCGGCCGAGGGTGAGGATCGGGTGATCGAGGGACATGAGGATGGCAGGGCGCCGGAAAAGCTCCGCGCGCGAGTGATCATCGATGCTTCAGGTCGCAACGGAGCCTTCAGCCGCGAGGTCAACCAGGAGGCGTCACGGCTGAACGGAGCGCGAGTCTTTGGCTGTAAGGTTCACCTCAGTCGCGTTGAAGGGATGGATGGCCTTGGGGAGCTCTTCTTCTTTGGTGACGGATACGGTGGACTTTCAGACGTCGAGGATGAACGGTCGAACCTCTGCTTCCTGACGACTGAGCGGACATTGATTGAGGCCCGTGGAGATCGCACGAAGCTGCTCGACCTGACGCTCCGAACCAATCCGGCGGCCCGGGCGAGGTTACGATCGGCGGAGTTCATCGGGGAGTGGCACGGAACGGGACCGATCACCTACGGTCGCCAGCAGACGATGCCCGGGATTCTGGCAGTCGGGGACTCGAGTGCCTTCATCGACCCGTTTACCGGCAGCGGAATGCTGCTGGCGTTCGCCAGTGGGGAGCTGGCCGCCGAGGTGATCGATCGCCATCTTTCGACCGGACGGGTCCGCACGGACTCGATCATCGCCGATTATCAGCTTCGGCACCGCACGCTCTTCAGCCGTCGTTACCGGGCAGTCTCAATGCTGCGAAGGCTCGCCTTCCGGGCTGGGACGCGCCACCTGATGGTCTCAATTCTCTCGCGGCAGCAGTCGCTCGCCCGTCTGATCGCACGGAGGACAAGATCCGGGCGTTAACGGCCGGCACGGCTGCTGGTGAGCAGAGCGTTGAACAGGAACGGATAGGTGGCAAGGCTGCGGCCGCGATACTGGGGCCGAAAGGCGAAGAGGATCACACGTCCAAGCCCGTATTTCACCTCAACCAGCGCGCTGCGACCGCGAAGAGTTGCCGCCGCTGGCGTCGCCCCCTCCAGCACGAGCGGACCAGTTCGGGCGAAGTGTGCGATCGTCCGGGCACGGCGGGGGTCGACGATCTCAAATGCTGGCCCAGCCTCAAACCAGGCGATCGATTCCCTTCCCACTCCGAGGGAGAGTTGGTCGGCGCTGTCGACCGAGAGGCGCAGGATCGCACCGGGCGAACCCGCACGCGGGGTACGAGCCGACTCCCTTGCGTTGCGAACCGGGAGGTCAAGCCAACTGATCGCGTGAAGTGACGAGCGATTGAAGGTGACGAGGGTGCCACCCGTTTCAACGAAGTGGCGTAGCGCATCGGGATCCATCCCTCGTCCGGGTCCGGAACTATGACTGGTCCCCCCGGTAACCCCGTCCCGGCTGAGCACCGAGGTTCCCGGAGCGGGCTGATCGGGAAGAATGATGGCGTCAAACCTTGTATCCAACCCTCGCGCGCCAAGATCGCCCTCATCAATCGATTGATACCCAAACCGATACTGATCAAGAATCCAGCGAGTCCACGCCGCATCAGCGGAAGGTCTGGAACCCTGGAAGATCCCGACCCGGATCCCGCCATTCTCGCGTATCCGCTCCTGCAGGACGATCGCCGTCGGCTCGCGGCCGGACTCGACACTGAAGCGGCGATCAACCCGGATCACAGTGACATTCAGAAGCAGCGGCAGTGACCGTGCCACCATACCGCTCGGCTCGAGGATGGCCCGGGCAAAATCGGCCGCGGACGACTGATCGGCAAGTCGGACAAGGTGGGTTCCGGCCGGCCACTCTCTTCCGTCGGCGACAAACGGCTGAGTGGCGCGTCGAACCTCGACGCCTCCCCGACGGAGGATGGCGAGAAGCCGGTCGAGCCCCTCCGTGCGGTAGTAGTAGCTGACCTCACCCGGTGATGGCAGCGAGTCGGTCAGTGAACCGTAGAGGGCTGCAGTCTGGTCGTGACGCTCCTTTTCTGAACCGTTGACCTTCTTCAGCTCGCGGCTCAGCTGCTGGTAGGCGTTGCTGATCGAGGATGGAACGACAGGTTCGGGGAGGAGATAGGCGTAGGGCCGTAGCTGAGGGCTCGGACGTGACAGGGCCGTCAACCGCCGGTGGAGCATCTGGCGCTCGATCGCGGCCCGTGTCAGAACCGACACTGCTCCATTCACCTGCTGATCGACAATCGGTGGTAGTTGCAATGGACTGGAAGATGGCGCCACAAAGCTGGAGCGAAGGTGAATTCCACCGTGATGGCGTGACCAGAAGGCAGCATCGGTTCGCTCCTCACGCCCACGGCGAATTTTGGCAGTCATACCAGCCGGGACGAGAAACCGTGCCCACGGCGATGAGAGTTCGATCTGGAACTCGCCGGCGGGTGGAGGCGGGTGAGTCGTATCCAGCTCGCCGATCTCGTACCAGACCCGTGGCTGCCACGAATTGAGCAGCTTGTCGGCCAGAAGCCGCGTCTCAACCCGGGTAAAGGCATCCCAATCCTCATCTGCTTCAAGCCCGGCGTACCGATCGGAGAGGAGAGCCGAGTCGGGGCCTGCCGGATCAGCCTCCCTCACCCTGCCCCCGCCGGGTCCCTGATCAGGTCCCGCTCGCTGACCATCCGGGTTGATCGAGGGCACGACCAGAATCATCATCTCTTTAAGGACTCGGAGAACCTCCGGAGACTGATCGGTCAGCAGGCGATGAACCAGCCCGGCGACAATCCGCGGCCCGGCATCACCGCCCGGCCCACTGCCGCTGGTGACCAGAACCACCGTCTGTCCCAGATCCATCGGCTGCGCCTGCCCACTGCCATTTACCGTCTTACGAGGATCGCTCAATCTTCCCGGCAGACTTCGCTGCCGCTCAAGGTCTCGCAGGTTCTCAGGGGCGGAGACCGCAAGCATCACCAGCGGTCGACCAAGGGTCGTTCGCCCCAACTCAGTCATCTCAAGCCGCTCACTTCGCCGATCGAGCAGTCGATAGTAAGCCAGATGGTCTTCCCAAGTTGCCTCGCGCTGATCAGCGTCAGGGAGAAAGCGCGGCAATGT
>JBEGMZ010000086.1:0-3342 GCA_041182745.1 Acidobacteriota bacterium | reverse complement strand
CGCATCGTTTCCGCGCCCCAACGGGGCGCTGCATACCAGCCCAGGGTGAAACCCTGGGTCTGGAAATGTAACAATAAAGCGTTCTGAAGGAACGCCGCATCGGAAGGGTTCGGCCAAGCGTCCGTTTTTCGTGAATATGCGGCGTTCCTTCAGAACGCCTGGATGTTGGGGCGTGCTTTCCCAGGGTTTCACCCTGGGCTGGTATGCGTTGCCCCTTCGGGGCAAAAGGAGTGCCTTCGGCGATGATAATGGCCATTCTCGGCGGTGTCCAAATTTATTCATGATTACGTGATCACTGACACCTCTCCACGTTCGAAAGAACGTGGCTCCATTGAAAGCGGCAAGACAGTCGCATCGACCAGGCGGCCGTGTTATGTCCGTGAAGCTCCCGGAGGGGGCAACCCCAAGGGTTGCCCCTACGGATCATGCGGACGATATTGATGCATGATCTGGCCTGACCCGGCTCTATTGAAGCGCGGTGAGTTTGATCGTATTATGCTGAAGGAATACCTCGGTCACGTTTTAAGACGTGATTCCATCCGCTGCCCCGGATCGCCCCACAATATCATCACTCAGGTAGATCGAATAGACCCTCTGCCGGCACCCGATCCTTTGGTGCCACAATATGGACTCACGTCGTGAGTGACGGGCACAGGCGGCAGGGTCATTCATTCTTCCCGGCGAGTGATATCCGACCCCCCATTGCGGATTGAGACGATCAACCCGCAATCTTCCTCTGCCAAGGAAAGGTCCTCAACATGCCAACATCAAACTCCTTCAACAATCCTGACGATTTCGAATTGCATATCAAAACTCTTTACCAAAAGAAGGGATACGAGGTGATCAGACCGGAGTCGCTGAATAACAGAGGCTATGACCTGGAGCTGATCAAAGACGATGAGCGGATTGCCGTGCAGATTAAAAATCATAAGACACGGTGTAATGTCTCACTGATCCGGCAGTTTCAGGATTACCTTGAGCTACCGCTTGCCGAACGATTCACGGCAGGATGGTTCGTCTCGGCCAGTGGCTATTCCAAACCAGCGTTGACCCACGTCGAGAGTGAGAGTCCATCCAATCTGAAGTTGATAACATATTCAGCCGGGCGGTTTGTCGATAACTATCCGGTGAATCCAGTAGTGGATCTGGTGGATCCAGTAGTGGATCCGCCACCGCCGCTGCCTCCTCCTCCGCCTCCGCCTCCGCCAAATGAGCAGGTCAAATACATCGGCGTCTTCACCAGCAAGGGTGGAGTAGGCAAGACGACGGTAGCAGCGCACCTGGCGGGCACCTTCGCGTTGATGGGTTACGACGTGATCCTGCTGGATCTGGATCCTGACAAGAATCTGAGGAAGCTCTTTCTGCAGGATCTGAGCGATCCGAATGGTGACGCATCGATGTATGTGCCACCGGTCTCTAAAGGACGAGCGGGGGCGGTGATCACGGTGCTCAATCACGATCAGTGGGATGAGAAGATGTATCAGGATGTGAAGGTGGTGATCTGCGATTGTTCGCCGGTCATGTCGGAGAATCCGGTGGAGCTGGTGAAGCGATTTGACTACAGCATCATTCCAACGACCCTCAATCCGCTGGGTATTGCGAAGAACAGCGATGTGATCACGAGGACATTCGAGTATCTGAGAGGGATCAATAAAAAGACCGAGATGTTTGCGATCGTCAACGGCTATGAGACAGAGGCCAGTGTAGAAAGGCGAAATAAGATATTGACCGCGCACCTCGAGAACCATATCAGGACGTATGCGGTTCGAGATCCGAAATGTCGGTTTATCAATCCGAAGAAGGCGGCGATTCGGCGAAGTAATCAGTTGCAGTACTGGGGATATCACATCATCGATGGGTCGCAACCGCAGCTGGCATTCAAGAATGTGGGGGGCCGTTGTAATCCGCGAACAGACTTTCTGCAGCTGGTTGAATATCTGATCAATGAGGAGGCGATTGAAGTAAGCAAGTCGTCTTGATGGAGCTTCGGACTTTTGTGCAGTTGAGCCGGGGTACCAAAGGGCCGCCTCGCCTGGGAGCGCGGGTCTCTGGTCCGCCTGAAGATGGCCCCGCGAATGTTCTTCTCCGCCTGATCATCACGCCAATCTACCCCTGATCGATGGGGGTAGTAGATGGAGATTTTGCCGGGTGGACGTCCGAACTTTCGACGAGATTGGCAGATTGGGCCGATGGGGAAAGCAGAGGGTCGAAGATGGATCGATTGTGCGACTCGACGGGGCGCGGCATAACAGCCCAGTGAAACCCTGAGTAAGCATATCCGGAGAATCTAACATCCCTCCAGCTTTTTCCCATTCCTACGCAAAAGTCCGAAGCCCCCCACCGGGGCCTCGGATTTTTGTGGGGGGTAAGGTAGAGCGTCTTTGAAGATCCAGAGATCTTTGGTGGGATCTGGGTGCCCTGTGCAGACACGCACCATCTGAGCTACGATGAGGTCTTGAACTGGCAGAAGCGGCTGCTAAAGATTGGCGATGGCGAAGGCAAATCGCAGTTCATGGACAAGGTCTTTCAGCACTGATCAGAGTTCCTGACAGGGGGGGCGGCAATGAAGAGAATCCTGGGTTGCCCCGGGGGTGAGCGGCAGGAGGGTAGAGGGCATGAAGCAACTGGCGATCGAGGGGATCTCCTGGAGTTCGCACCAGTTGGTGCTGAGGTTTAGCCTCGACAGGCTTACATTCTCGACGACATACTGGTATCCCGAAACTGATCTGCTCGAACTTGAGCAGCGTTTCGGGCGGGAGCTGGTGGAGCGGCTGTTTCTGCACGTCGCGCTCTTTGAGATCAACAAGATTGCGAGCCTGCGTCCGGAGAGCATTCACCTTGGTCGCTATGCCGGCTACCTGACGGAAGGTCTCGCACGCTTGTGGACGAGGATCTTTGAGAAGGTCTGGGCGCAATGGCGCTATGAAAATAGCCTGCCTGATGAGCCTCCGCCACGCTTTGCTGACCGCATTGTTGATCGTGGAGCCTCACCCGTAAGGCGTGATCGGCAGAATGGAGATCTTCTGCTCTTTTGTGGTGGGGGCAAGGACAGCCTTGTCGCCATGAAGCTGCTGGAGCGGGCCGGGATCTCGTACGCCTCACTGGCCTATAGTTCAAGCGTCTATGGGACAGCGAAGCCGCAATTGCGACTGATTGACCGGCTTCTCGACGTGGGGATGCCCACTCGACGCCATCGGCAGATGGTCCTCGATGATTTCTTTGACGCGCCCGTGCTCGAACTCTACGGTGAAGAGCTGGGGGTGCAGACCGTGACCGCAGCGGAGACACCGGGTTCGATCTTTGCGACGCTGCCAGTGCTGTTGGCGCACGGGTATGGGTATG
>JBEGMZ010000085.1:0-3554 GCA_041182745.1 Acidobacteriota bacterium | reverse complement strand
ACCTTGAAGCCTGCCGTCGGGCCGGGATACTCTGAGGTTGCCTCCACCCCGAACGTCAGATTCCACCTGTTTTTTCAAGCAGGATACGGATAACAGTCCGGACTTCACCCGGTCGGTGGTACTTGTAACGACATACTTCTCAGGTATTGCCGCTTCTGACACAGCCGTCAGCTCAGAGTAGAAGTTCAGCCATCGTCCGGAGGGCGCCAACATCCCAGGTTCCACAGATCAGCGTTCCAACTCCGCAGCTCTTCCAGGCGGCAAGCCTTTCGGCGACCCGCTCACGTGGTCCGCAGAGAGCGACCTCATCAACAAACTCGTCGGGAACAGCCTGACAGGCCTCACCTTTTCGCCCTGCCAGATAAAGATCCTGAATCCGGTTGGCCGCCTCTTCATAGCCATAGCGGCAGGCAAGGTTGAAATAGAAGTTCTTGTCACGTGCCCCCATACCTCCGACATAGAGGGCGATGAACGGCTTGACCAGGTTGCGGCAGTTCTCGACATCGTCGCCTATCACAACCTGGACCGTCGCCGCAATATCGAAATCGGCCGGATTCCGGTCACCACCGGCCCGGGCGAATCCTTCATCCAGCCACTCGCGGTAGATCGACATTCGCTCTGGCGACAGAAGGATCGGCAGCCACCCGTCGGCAACCTCGGCCGCGAGTGCGACATTCTTCGGCCCAATGGCGGCGAGGTAGATCGGAATATTGGGGCGATGCGGATGGATGATCAGCTTGAGCGGCTTGCCAAGCCCGCTGCCACCAGCCACGGGGATGTCGTAATGCTCACCGTGAAACTGGAGCGGTTCGTCGCGCTTCCACACCTTGCGGAGAATCTCGACATACTCGCGGGCGCGGGTCACCGGCTTACCGTAGGGAACACCGTGCCAGCCCTCCACCACCTGCGGTCCGGAGGCTCCAATGCCGAGCAGCATCCGTCCACCTGTCAGCAGATCGATCGTCGCTGCGGTCATCGCCGTGACCGCCGGAACCCGGGCCGTCATCTGCAGAATCGCCGTACCGACTTTGATCCGCTCGGTCTTCGCCGCCAGCCAGACCAGCGGTGACACTGCGTCAGAACCATAGGCCTCAGCCGTCCAGAGGGAGTGATAGCCAAGCCGATCCGCTTCCTGTGCCAGTGCGACGTAGTCGATCGGCATCGCTCCCCAGTATCCACAGTTCAAACCAAGTCTTAACATCGAAACCTCCCGCAATCATTCGATCTTTTCAGGTCAACTTAGGTCAACTTAGGTCAACTTAAGTCAACGACTTAAGTCAACGACCAGCCCAGCGGTGCAGTGTAATCTTCCAGGATAGTGCCATATAGAGCACTGGAAAGGCGAATGAGACCTGAACTGCCAGCGTCGGATTGTCGAAAAGGTTGAGCACTATGGCCGTTACCAATAGCGCCCAGAGCCCACCAGCCAGCCTGACCAGTCGACTGTACTCACCGCGATACGAGGGATACAGGTAAAGAGACGGGACAAAGGTCAGAATCGACAAAATGATGATGATCGAAATATTGACCACCACCGGCAGGTTGAACCAGTAAAGATAGATTGCAACCACATTCCAGTACGACGGAAACCCACGGAAGAAGTGGTCATCCGTCTTCGCCTCAGTCTGGGCAAAGCCGTACAGACTCGCCAGCAGGGGGACGATCAGCCACCACCCGGCCGACTCCGGCACGACTCCGGTTCGCCACATAAAGAGAACCGGCAGCGAAGTGTAGGTCTGGTAATCAACAATGTCATCGAGCCGGCGCCCGTCAAAGCCAGGCAGCACCTCGCGGACGCGCCACCGACGGGCGAGTGCACCATCGGTCGCGTCGATGAGGGTGGCGAGGATCATCATACCGATCGCGAGGCGGAAGCCCCGCTCCCCACCTCGAATCATGGCCCACGCCATCACTGCGGCGACGACGATGCCCGAGGCCGTGTAAAGGTGGACGCCCCAGCCCCGAATCTCTTCCCAACGCTTGACCATTCACGTCTCCGTCAGTGAGGTACCTGCCGGCCCAACCGCTCCCACGGAGGGGCGAGGCAGGGGCCGTGGAGGATCGAACCGGCCGGTAAGGCGCGAGACGATCGGCAGTATGAGTAGACCCGCTAAGGCCGCAAACAGGCGGTAGGGAAAGAGCATGGCACCAGAGACCGGATCGTACCACCGTTCCGGCAGTCCACTCAGCCAACCATCCGGACGGGTGAACGGCACGGCCGCGAACAGCCCTGCGATCAGCTCCGGGTAGGGGATGGACGGGGCAATCCCAAAGAGCGGCTCTCCTCCGCCGACACGTAATCCAAGTGAAACAAGAAAAGCTGCGATCGAGCCGGTTCGATTCGCCTTCCGGTCATAGAGTGCCCAGAGCAGCTGCGGAAAGAGCAGCACGAAGACCAGATCACTGGTGAAAAACCAGAGTGCCTGTACACTCCGCACCTTCAGCGCCAGCAGCACTGCCAGCACGCCAAAGGCGAGGATCGCCACCCTGATGACGCGGCGGATCCGCTCCATCGAAAGGTCGGGTCGAATCAGTCGGTGAACTCCATTCCAGCTGACCATCGAGGCCGCCGAGAGGATCGACGAACTGAAGCTTGACGTAATCGCCCCAATTATTGCCCCAAATCCGAGCAGCGTGACGAGGCCAGGCACCAAATGGAGCAGAACCAATGGCAGTGCCCGGGCCGGTGCTGCTTGCAGCTCAGCGAGTATTTCCGGCGACCAGCGATAATGGAACGCCGCTACCCCGATCAGAAGCGATGGTAACGTCAGCAAGATCGTCAGCCCACCAGCCAGCAGCGAATGCCAACGCGCCGCCTGCGGAGTCCGGCAGGCCAGCACCCGCTGAAAGTAGCAGTTCCACGGAATACCTCCCAGCATCAGCATTATGCTCACATCCCACCACCCGACCAGTGTCGGCAGCGTCCAGAAATCGCCCTTTGGCAGAATCGGCGGCAACAACCCGCCGCGGTCGGCACGGGCGGCGAGGTAGCCGCTGATCGCCGGCCACATCCCACCCACCGCCTCAGAGACGAACGGGAGGGCGACCAGCAACCCTGTTACCACCAGCCCTAATTGCAGGGCATCGGTCCAGGCCACCGACCACATGCCTCCGGACATAGTGTAGAGGGTGACGACCACCGCCGAGACAAGAATGCCGGTTGCCAGCGGATATCCAAACAAGACACCAAAGGTCGATCCACTGGCAACCAGCAGCTCCGCACTCCAGAAGATCTCCGCCAGGATCGCCGGGATGAACAGCACCACCGCCCAGTGCTTCCCAAATCGCGCTTCAAATGGATCGATCAGGGTCGTGAAGGCCTGCTCTCTCATCCGCCGCGCGAAGAAGAGTCCTCCCAGAATCAGGCTGAGACCAAAGAAGAGTCCTCCCTGGACCCCGGATGAGAGCGATGTTCGGTAGACCCCCTCCGCCGTTCCAAGAAGGTATCCGCCGTCGACCCACGTCGCCGTCATGGTCAACGTTGCCAGCCAGAGCGGCATCGCCCGTCCCGCCAGCAGCAGATCCTCCGGGGTCGCGTCTTTCAACTTTCGAGT
>JBEGMZ010000084.1:0-4775 GCA_041182745.1 Acidobacteriota bacterium | reverse complement strand
GTCCGCAAGCGCCATCTTCTTCCGATCGATCTGGGGCTTTGCCGCTGGTGGCGGCGCCTGACCAGGTGTGGTCGCCGGGGTCGCTGTCTGGCCGGCAACGTCCATCCCACCCGGTAAAAACAACGCCATCAACACGACTATCTGTAAACACTTGTTCATTTCCATATTCACCTTGTCTGAAATCTGCCACCTCATTCGTACCGCAGAGCCTCGATCGGGTCAAGCTGCGCCGCCTTCCACGCCGGCCAGAGCCCAAAACCAATCCCAAGACCCACCGAGACGGCAAAACCGACCAGTGGCGCCCACAACGGCACGAAGGTCGGCAGAAAGAGTCTGACCAGCTGCGCCGTCATCCATCCAAGCAGGATGCCAAGCACTCCCCCCATCCCAGTCAGCGTTGCCGCTTCAACCAGAAACTGAACGATAATGTCACGCCGCCGTGCCCCAATCGCTTTCCGCACCCCGATCTCTTTCGTTCGCTCTGTTACGCTCACCAGCATGATGTTCATAACCCCGATGCCGCCAATCAGAAGCCCCACGCTCGAGATCGCCACCATCAGCAGAAAGACCCCACTTGTGATTGCCTGGAACTGTTTGATGATCCCCTCGGAGGTCTGTAGCCCAAAATTGTCCGGCTGATCCCACCCCACCTTGCGCCGCTTTCGCAGCACCTGCCGAATCTCTTCGACCGCTTCGTCGATCCTGCCCGGCGCCGCCTGCGCGATCACAAAATTCTCCTTGACATTTGGGTAGATCTTCCGAATCGTCAGGTAGGGGATGTAGACACCCTTGTTCTCGTTTCCCGGATCTTCAGCGGGCTGGAGGAAGCTGTCACGCAGCTTGAGAACTCCGATGACACGATAGTTCCGACCGTTGATCGTCAGCTCCTTGTCGATCGCATTGACGTTTGGATAGAGGGTGTTGGCGACATCACGCCCGATGACACAGACGTCGGCCCGGGTCGAGTTCTCGCCGTCAGTAAAGAACCTCCCCTCGGTCACCTCGACCACCCCCATCTGAAAGTAGGAGGGAAAGGCCCCCTGCACCGTCGCGTTGACCATCTCCGTGTCACGGTAGCGGATCTTCACCCGGTCGGCCATCGGCCCCTGCAAAAAATCGACCGGAGACATAAACGCCGCGACGTTGAGCAGCGATGGGCATTCCTGATCGAGCGCTACCGCATCCTCACCGCTGATCGGCTTGCGCATCCGCTCTTCGGCTGACGGGTCAAAATTGAAGCCGGGATCGAACTTGAAGATGTAGATGGAGTTGGTTCCGAAAGACTCGATCTCTCCGGCCACCCGCTCCTCGATACCGGTAACGAGCGCGGCAATGACAATAACCGTCATCGTTCCGACAACCACCCCCAGAATCGTCAGGAAGGAACGGAGCTTGTTCTGGCGCAGGGTGTCGAACGCCATCAATAGATTCTGGTGAAAGTCATGCCATCTCACAACGGTTCAGCCTCTCCGGATCGGGCTCACTCCGACCGCAGTGCAACGATCGGGTCGAGACGCGATGCCCGCCACGCCGGATAGACCCCGGCGATCAACCCGACCGATCCTGAGACGAGCAAGGCCAGGATGACCGCAATCACTGGCAGTGCCGTTGGGATCGGCGTCAGCGCGGCAACCAGCTTTGCCAGCAGCTGGGCGATCAGAACTCCTCCCGCTCCCCCAACCAGGGAGAGCGCCGTCGACTCAGCGAGAAACTGACGCAGGATATCTCGGCGCCGCGCCCCAAGGCTCTTCCGCAACCCGATCTCCTTTGTCCGCTCGGTCACACTAACCAGCATGATATTCATAATGACGATTCCACCCACGACCAGGGCGATCGAGGTCACCCCCACCGCGACCAGCTGGATCGTTCCGAATATCTTCTCACGGAGGTTGTTGACCGCCGTCGGCGTAATGATCCCGAAATTGTCCTTCTCGTTCGGGGCCAGCCGTCGCCGCGTTCGCATGATTACCCGCGCCTCATCGATCGCGTCATCGTAACTCTCCGGGCTGCTTGAACTGATATAGACCTGGATCGAACGGCGCGAGCCATAGATGTTCATGAAGGTCGTCAGCGGAATTGAGACATACTTATCACGCGACTGGCCAAAGACCGAGCCGGTGGCCTCGGCAACTCCGACCACCTCGAACGGACGGCCGTCAATCCGGATTCGCTGCCCAATCGGACTTCGGGTCGGAAAGAGCCGGTCGGCAATGTCGGCACCGATGAAACAGACCGTCCGCCCCGCCTCCTCCTCACCCGGCGTAAACGACCGCCCACTCTCGATCGTTCGATTCTGGATCTCGACCATGTTGGCGGTCAACGCCAGCAGACTGACACCGTAGGTGACCTCATCCGCGAAGCGGACCTCGCACAGCTCCTGCTCCTGGCCGCCAACCGCGCCAATCGATCCCGAGGCGCGTTGCCTTATCGCCAGCAGATCCTCGTATCGCACTTCCTTGTTACGACGGCGGGCCTGGTCATAGGCCTCAAGGTTGGAGAAGTCTTCGATCGAATACCGCTGAATACTGAAGGCGTTGGTGCCAATGTTGGCAATCTTCTCGTCGACGTACTTGTTGAACCCCTCGATCAGCGAGACGACGACGATCACTGTCGCCACCCCGAAGATCACCCCAAGCAGCGTCAGAAAAGATCGCAGCTTGTGGGCGAGAATCGCGGCAATCGAGAGTCGCAACGCCTCGACAAACGTCATCTCAACTTCGCCTTCTCAAGATAGACTCGCTTCATCACGATCTTCCGCTCGACCCGCTGGCTCATCGGATCACTCGGGACCTGCGAAATTCGACTGACCACGTCGAGCCCTTCGCTCACCTCTCCAAAGACGGTGTAACGGCCATTCCACTCCGGGTGTTCGGTCAGGGAGATAAAGAACTGGCTGGTTCCGCTATCCGGATCCCCTCCGAGTCGAGCCATCCCGATCGTCCCTCTGACGTACGGACGAGTATTGAACTCCGCCGCCACTCGCGGCTGACCGGGTATCCCCTTACCCCATTCCTCGGGCTTGCCATTGCGGGTCTGGGGATCGCCGCCCTGAACCAGATTTTCCGGAATGACACGATGAAAAGCGAGGCCGTCGTAAAACTTCTCCCGCGTAAGCTTCTTGAAGTTCTCGACGTGCCGCGGCGCGACATCGGGGTAGAAGCGGATCGTGAACTTTCCAAACTCGGTCTCAACCACCGCCTGCTCTTCGTCAACGATCGCCGGGTTGGGCGTCGCAAGGGCCACCGCCGGCTTTGGCGTTGACTCCGGAACTGGCTGCCGATCGGTGACGCTCTCCGGTTTTGACGAACAGGCCACACCACATCCGACCAGCAGAATCAACAGCGCTCCACATCGTGCAAAAACAGTATCTCCCCTCATCATCCCCCTCATCATCCCCCTCATCATTCCTTCTCTTCTCTCATCATCTCTCTCATTGACATAACCTCGACCTGCTCTGGTTAAAGCCTGGACTTCAGAATATCGTTGACCGCCTTCGGGTTGGCCTTGCCACCCGACTTTTTCATCACCTGTCCGACAAAGAATCCGATGAGGGCGGTCTTTCCGCCCCGGTAGCTCTCGACCTCCTTCGGATTATCGGCGATCACCTCGTCGACGATCTTCTCGATCGATGAGGTATCGGTGATCTGAACCAGCCCCCTCGACTCGACGATTGCCCCCGGCGTCTGCCCGGTGGCGAACATCTCCGGAAAGATCTCCTTCGCAATTTTACCCGAGATGGTCTGGTCATCGATCAGGCGGATCAGCGCTCCGAGATCAGCCGCCTTTATCCGACAGTCAGCGATCTCAATCCCGGCCTGCCGCAGCTCACGCAACAGTTCGGAGAGGATCCAGTTGGCGGCGGCACGGTGATTGACAGCCGAGCTGGCGGTTGCCTCGAAGTAGTCGGCCAGCTCCCGCTGCGCGGTCAGTGTCGCCGCTTCGTCAGCCGATAGATCGTACTCAGCCATAAAACGCCGGCGGCGAAGCTCAGGAAGCTCAGGCAGGGCGGCCCGCAGCTCATCGACCCACCGATCGCCGACCTCGAGGGGTGGCAGGTCGGGATCCGGAAAGTAACGATAGTCGTGGGCGTCCTCCTTGGTTCGCATGGTGTAAGTGCGCCCCTCCCGCTCACTCCAGAGGCGGGTCTCCTGGACAATCCTCCCGCCGGTCTCAAGCACCGTAATCTGGCGGTCGATCTCATGGTCGATCGCCTTCTGCAGAAACCGGAGCGAGTTGACGTTCTTGATCTCGACCTTTGTCCCGAGCCTCGCCTCACCCCGCGGTCGAACCGAGACGTTCGCGTCACACCGCAGGTTACCCTCCTCCATGTTCCCGTCACAGACCTCGACATACTGGAGCGTTCGGCGCAGGAAGCTGACGTAGTCGTAGGCCTCCCAGCTCGAGCGGAAGTCCGGCTCACTGACGATCTCAAGCAGCGGCGTCCCGGCACGATTCAGATCGACGTGCGACTTCTCGGGGTTGCCGATATCGTGGCTCGACTTTCCGGCATCCTCCTCGATGTGCGCCCGGGTCAGCCCAAATCGCTTCAACTGCCACTCGATCGGTCGCCCTCCCTCATCGCGCTCACTCGTCAGGATCTCGACCATCCCCTGTTCGGAGAATGGCCGGTCATACTGCGAAATCTGGTATCCCTTCGGGAGGTCAGGGTAGAAATAGTTCTTCCGCGCAAAGATCGAGACCGGATTGATCCGCAGATTGAGCGCGAGCGCCGCCCGGCTGGCAGACTCCACCGCCTGCCGGTTGAGCACTGGCAG
>JBEGMZ010000083.1:0-3230 GCA_041182745.1 Acidobacteriota bacterium | reverse complement strand
TGATCGAACTGATCGACACGCCGGAGTTTCAGCGGCTGCGGAACATCAAGCAGCTCGGGCTTGCGCTCTACACTTTCCAGGGAGCCGAGCATTCCCGGTTCACCCATTCGCTCGGGGTGATGCACATTATGACGCGGGTGCTCGACCAGCTGGAGAAGCGCCATCGGATAACGGCGGAGGATCGGGTCGCCGCACGGGTGGCGGCGCTGCTCCACGACATTGGCCACGGCCCTTTTTCGCACGTCATCGAGAAGGTTCTTCACCAGCGTCATGAACGGTGGTCGGTACGGATCATCGCCAACCGGCGAACGGCGATCAACCGGGCTCTGCGGGCCTTTGATGCGCGACTGCCGGAGCGGGTGATCGAGCTGATCGAGCATCGTTTCCAGCCGCTCTGGGTTGGCCAGCTGGTCTCTTCTCCCCTCGATGTCGACCGTTTCGACTATCTTTTGCGTGACAGCCTGATGACTGGTGTGAAGTACGGGAATTTCGATCTGGAATGGATCATCCACGCGCTTGAGATCGAGCCGGTTACCGGACAGCTCTGCGTGGGAGTCCGCGGACTCTTCGCGGCCGAAGAGTATCTGCAGGCGAGGTATTACATGTTTCGGCAGGTCTACTTCCATCGAACCCTGCGTGCCGCAGAGGCGGTACTGATGAGCATTCTGCGCCGGGCGGTTGAGCTGCACCGTGAAGGGCGGCTCGATTTTGTGCCGGGTAGTTCGGTCGTCGAACGATTGCTCTCAGGCGAGCGGCTCCGAACTGCCGAGTACCTCCGCTTCGACGATCACGACGTGATGTTCCATCTCAAGCAGTGGACGAATGAGAGAGATCGGATCCTGCGAGATCTCACCAGACGTTTTATCGAGAGGCGTCTCTTCAAAGCGATCGATCTGCCGCTGGAAGAAGGCGAGCGGGCGGAGGTGGTGGCGAGAGCCCGTCGGGTGGTCAGCTCGCGTGGCTTCGATCCGGCCTACTACCTGATTGAGGATCGGGCCGGAGACACGCCCTACTACAACTACTACCACCTGGATGGTACCGCGAAGCTGCTGATTGCCCGCGAGGGGCAGCTGTATGATATCGCCGAGATCTCGCCGGTGGTGCGAGGGCTGCACGGTTACCAGCTCCACCGACTCTGTTTTCCGGCGGAGGCCGCAGCGGAGATAGACGGGTCATGATGGTCTCATTCCGGCTGCTGCTACTGCTGCTTATGTCTGTTCAGCTCCTTGCGCACGGGATGGCGCGAAGCGCGGAGCGCAGTCCGCTGCGCATTGCGGTGGTGACCCCGGCCGGTGAGGGTGGAGAGAAGGTTGAGGCCGAGCTGCGAAGGCTGATTGGCAGCGAAGAGAGGCTGGCCATCGAGCTGATCGACCGTGATCTGACCAGGCTCGCGCAGCTTGGGAGTGGGTATGCCGGCGGTCTCAATCTGAGCCTTGAGGAGGCACGTGGTCTTGGCCAGGCATTCGGAGCCGACTACTTTATTCTGGGCCAGGTGCTCGTGATTCCGCGACCCGGTGAAGTGAGGGAGAGGTCGTTCGAGGGGGTGGCCGCACTCTTTCTGGTTGAGTCTCGAACGGGACGCCTCCGCCGATTCCGGCAGGAGATGGCCCCTGGCGCTGACTTGATCGAGGTTGAGCATCAGTTACGATCGGCTCTGACGAGGATCTGGGATCTCTTTGTGGTGACCCTTGGGGACGACTTGCCATCGGTTCGCCCTACGCCGGATGGTGGTGCCCCCACGGCGGACGTAATCTTTACTGACGACGACATTCCGGGAATGGTCGGCCTCCAGCCCCCGGTCTTTCTGCGTCAACTGAAGCCGGCATATCCCGCCACTGCCGCCCGGATCGAGGTTGAGGGGACAGTTGAGCTGACGGCCGTCTTTCGGGCCGACGGTCGGATCGATGAGATCGAGGTGCGGCGGTGGGCAGGATTCGAGCTTGATGAGTCATCGATCGCGACGGTGCGACAGCTCCGCTTTCAATCCGCCACCTACAACGGACAACCGGTATCATTCCGCGGTCTCGTGCGCTATAATTTTCGACGCCCCGCACCGCAGGCGATCCGAACTCCGACGAGGAATCGCGAAGAGGTCGATCGCCTGAAACGGAGTATCAACGATCGGCTGAAGATCAGACCAATCCCGTAATCCGCTATGAACTTCATACCAACGAGGGCGACTGTTCAGTTCCTCACCACCGTCGTGCTGCTCGTGACAGTTCAGCCCGCTTTGCGAGCCCAGACGCCATCTCCTTCCTTCACCTCTCCGGACCGGGCAGAGCGGCTGCGGCTCTTTGATCAGGTCTGGCGCGCAGTCAATGATGGATACCACGATCCGAGGTTCAATGGAGTCGATTGGCGTGCCCAGCGCCAGATCTTTCGTCCGCTGGCAGAGATGGCGACAAACCGCGCTGAACTCTACCTGGTTCTGCGCCGGATGCTTGGGACTCTCGGTGACGCGCACACGAGAATATACTCACCCGAGGAGAGCTTTGATCGTTACCACCCAACCGGTCTGACCGTTGGGGTAACGGTCAGACCGGTGGAGGGGCGCGCTACCATCACGTGGGTTGAGCCGGAATCGGAGGCGGCCCGGGCCGGACTCCGCGCCGGGTTCCACCTCCTTCAGATAGACGGCCAGCCAGTAGAACAGCTTCTTGACCGGATCCGGCGTGAACTCGTCTCGAGCTCAACTCTGACGGCGTTCGAACTGCAGAGCTACGATCGTCTCTTTCAGGTCGGACAGGGGACGCGGGTTGAGCTCAGTTATACCGATGACCGGGATCATCAGCATACTGTAACTCTGACGCGGCGGCTGGTCGAGTTTCAGCGGCGGGCGACAGCCCGTCAGCTCAGCCACCGCATCGGCTACGTCGAGGTGACCGGTTTTGGGCAGGAGGTTGAGCATGACTTCGATCGTGCCATGCAGCAGCTGGAGGAGACCCGTGGGTTGATCATCGACCTCCGTAACAACGGCGGAGGTTTCGTCAATTCAGTGCTGCAGATCGCAAGCTACTTCTTCCCCGAGCAGACCGATCTGGGCGAATTTATCACCCGTGATGGTCGGTCGACGAAACGATACACCGGGCTGGCGCGACTCCTCTACCGGGCGCCGGTGGTCATACTCGTCAGTTCACGGACGGCAAGTGGAGCCGAGATACTTGCCGCCGCGATGCAGGAGCATCAGCGGGCGGTCGTTATCGGGACGCACGAATCGACCTGTGGCTGCC
>JBEGMZ010000082.1:0-2520 GCA_041182745.1 Acidobacteriota bacterium | reverse complement strand
CTACCGTTCCGCCTACCGTCTCAGCGACCACCCGGACGACCGCAGCGACGATCTCGGTTTTCGTGTTGTAGTGGGAGCGCAGACTCAGTCAGGAAAGTGACCCTCAACCCTTTTACCCTCTTACCCTCGGCCCTTACCGGAAGAAAAAGAGGGTGAAGAGGCGAGCGAAGCGAGCCTCAAAAATTTGGGGCTTCCGGTTTCGTGTAGGGAAGCTGAAAGCATCACTGAGGGGTCAGGAATACCAGAATGAATTCTGAGCGACCGCCTCATGGAAGTTGCCTGGCAATGCTTACGTAATTCGTGAATATGCGGCGTTCCTTCAGAACGCCGGGGGCCTGTCGGGCAAGGTTCCCAGGGTGCAACCCTGGGTAGACTTCACAATCCCCTTCCAGGGCAGCCGCAATATCCCTTGGGAACTGCAGGTGAGCTTCGTGAAGCGCCCCAACGGGGCGTATCTGCCTCCCCCAACCTGATGCGATGCTCGCACGTCGAGACAACAACCCTCACGTGGCAGGTGATCAAAGAGCCTCGCTGGCGGTGTCCAAATTTACTCTCCCTGCTGATGACTGCGGAGAGCGGCTATTTGCCGGTTCGAATGAAAAGCGAAGTCAACATCGGTATTTTGCCGGTAATCTGTTATAGTGAGCGCGAATTCAGCCGGATTCAGATATGAGACAAGGCCCGAGGTACAGATCCTGGTTGTTGGCAGTAGTCGGACTGGCGTGTCTGCTATTGGCGGCAGGGTGTCGGGGCGGAGCTGAGCGTGGGACGGCAGGGAAGGCGTTGATCAAAGAGGCGCCGACGGTGGTGTGGGGTGATGAAGACCGGGATGGAGTACCGGACGCGGCCGAACTGGTCTCGGAGAATGACCGTCAGAATCTGCGGAGATGGATGACCGGGATTGCCGAATGGCAGTACTACCATCAGAGTGAGGCCTGGAACGAGGAGCAGCGGGACTGTGCCGGACTGGTTCGTTTTGCGCTGCGCGAAGCGCTGCGCCGACATGACCGGTCGTGGTTTCAAGCCGCGAACAGAGGGCTTGCGCCGGGCGATGAGTACGAGATCTTTGCACCGGAGGTGATGAAGTTCACGCTCGATCGGCACCCGCTCGGGGAGAGGCTCTTCCGTGTCGGCTTTGGAGTGTTCCGGATGGAGGATCTGGCAGAGGGTCGCTTCTCGGAGTTTGCCGACGCCCGGAGTCTGAAGAACTACAATACAAGATATCTCGGCTGGCAGGCAGACCGGGCGCTGCCCGGAGACCTGCTCTTCTTCCATCAGCCGTGGGTGCAGCGATATCCATACCACGTCATGATCTTTCTCGGAGAGGCGCGGCGGGAGAGTGACGGGATGGGGGACTGGGTGGTCTATCACACCGGGAGTGATGTTCGTGACCGGGAGGGGACGGGAGCGATGCGCAAGGTTCGGCTGGCGACACTTCGTCGGCATCCTGATTCGCGCTGGCATCCGGTGACAACCAATCGCCATTTTCTCGGATTCCATCGCTTGAAGATGCTCGATTAAACCGGAGAAGGGAAGATTTGGAATGAGAGTTCGAAGAATGCTGTCGCTGATTTCGGTACTGCCGGCGATCACGCTTGGGGTGGTACTGTTCTCGTGGCTTGCCTTTCGTCCGGTTCCGGAAGGGGTGAAAGGAGCGGAGTCGACGCCAGATACCGTGGAAAAGAAGGTTCGTTTTTCACTCGCGACAACACGAACCTATGGAACGAAAGAGCCGCCACGCGTCTACATCAGCTATCAGGGCGTGGAGGCGCTCGATTTCCGCGTCTACCAGGTACGTGATCCATTCCTCTTTTTCCGTCAGCTCGAGGATCCACACCAGATGGGTGAGGACGACTATGATGGAGTGAGTGAGGTCTCGACTCTGATTGACCGGCAGCCCTCAGTTCTTGAGTTGGTGAGGAGCTACAAGCGGAGGATCTACTACCTGATCAAGTCTTACATCCGAAGCCAGCTGGCGCGGCGATCGCGGGCGGCCTTCAATGATCGCTTTATGGCAGGGGAGCAGCGTCCATTGCTGGAAGCCGATTTTGCGCGGATTCCGTTGCTCAACCCGGATCAGTTGGTGCGAAGCTGGCGGCAGTTATTGGCGCCGACTGCGGATGAGTATGACACGCGAATGATCTCGATCGGGCGGCGGGAGCCGGGGGTCTACCTGGTGGAGGCGGTACACGGCGAGCTGCGGGCCTACACGATTGCGGTTGTGACCGACCTGATGGTTGTCAGCAAGTCGACGCCGGAGGGGGATCTGCTGATCCAGGCCGTCGACCGGGTGACGGGAGAACCGCAGAAGGGGGTGGGGCTGGAGGTGGTGCGGGATGGCCGGCCGCTGGCGCAGGGAATGACCAATGGTGATGGAGTACTGCGGACGACGATCGGGCCAGAGCCGAACCTCCGCGAGACAGAGTCGGAATCACGGGTTCGTCCCGAGGATCTGGATCCGGCGGCGGCGACTAATCCCCTCCGGCAGCGTGACTACCTGATCCTTGCTCGGCAGGGGGC
>JBEGMZ010000081.1:0-2668 GCA_041182745.1 Acidobacteriota bacterium | reverse complement strand
GTAGTCGGCCGTATCGGTCTGAAAGATCTCGTGGACGACGGTAAAGAGATCGTCGCGGCGGAATCCCTCAACCACCTTGCGGGAATCGGGAGCAACTGCGACCGGATTTGAGTTGTAGACATAGATCGAGCGAATTGGCGGAGAAAGTGGAGTAAGCTCATCCTCAACCGGGTGGCCTGCCGATTCAGTGTTGTAGCGCACGGCTCGGTGCTGACCAAGCAGCGCGTCACCGATCGCCGACATGTTGATCGTGCGTGGACGGTTTCGGATCAGATCCGGGCGGTGAAGAGCCCCCACATTCATACCGAATGCACCCGAAGTCGAGAGAAGAATGCCACCAGCCGGATGCCGCCAGGCCCCAACCAGCGCGGGCAGACAACTGACCGTCCGCACCGCCATCCCACCGCCGGCATGTCGCTGCATACCATAATTGAGACTTATTACCGCCGGCTTCGTCGTCGCGTACTCCCGCGCCAGCCTGACGATCGTCTCCACTCCAAGCCCGGTAATTCCGGCCACTCTCGGCGGGTCATACTCCGCGACCCTTTCAACCAGCTGCTCAAAGCCAAGCGTATGACGATCGATGTAGTCCTGATCGACCAGCCCCTCCCGTATGATCAGGTTCATCATCCCAAGCGCCAGCGCACCATCCGTCCCCGGCAGAATTGCCACATGTTCATCACATTTCTCTGCCGTCAGGCTCCGATATGGATCGATCGCGACAATCCGGGCCCCCTTCCGCTTTGCCTCAACAATCTTCGGCCACAGATGGACATTGGAGGTGATCGGATTCGACCCCCAGATCAGGATCAGCTGCGCTTCATCAAATCGCTCCGGATCCGTCCCGATACTTGCCCCCATGGTCGCCTTGTAACCGGCCGCCCCGGCACTGGCACAGATCGTCCGGTCGAGCAGTGAAGCCCCAAGACGGTGGAAGAAACGTCGATCCATCGACTCTCCCTGCACCAATCCCATCGTCCCAGCGTAGCTGTAGGGCAGGATCGCCTGCGGATCGACTGCGGCGATCTCTCGAAAGTGGCCGGCAATCGTCTCGATCGCCTCCTCCCAGCTGATCCGCTCAAACCTCCCCGCACCCTTCGGCCCAATCCGCTTCTGCGGGTAGAGAACCCGCTGTGGACTGTAGGTACGCTCAAGGTACCGATTGACCTTGGTGCAGAGAAAGCCGTTTGTCGTCGGATGATCCTCCGCTCCCGCCACCTTTGTCGCCCGCCCATCCTCGACAGTGACCACCAGCGCACAGGTATCCGGACAATCGTGCGGACAGTCCCCCCGCACAGTCTCCACGATCCGATTGCTCATCGCGACTGCTCCGGCTTGATTCGATAGAGCATCTCACCGGCCTTTGGCACCAGCAGGATTCCCTCATCCTCCCGATTCTTCCACTCATCAATATTGATCGTGTCGGGGTCGAGATAGCCCAGATTGAGCCGCTCGCACCGCTCACGCGAGATCCGTGTCGCCAGTGTCACCCGTATCCGGGGATACTCCGTTCCGGTCGCCTCGTCATAGGTTCCAATCCCCTTCAGGTGGGTGCTGTGAGCGATGACGCCAAGAGGAAAATCCTTGAACCGATCCCACTGCTTGATGAAGTAGTCCCTCGTATGATACCCAACCTGCTCCAGAACCTGGCCGTGCGTGTAGCTGAACTCGTCAATATGCGGAGCGTAGATGACCACCTCTCCACCGTCCGCAATCGCCGGCTCCAGTTTGTACATTCCTTTCGCCCCAGTCCAGATGTCGTCGTAGAGCTTTGGCATGACCGAAAGCACCCGCTTGTACGGTCGATCAACCCAGACAATATGCAGCTGTGCGGAGAGGTCACTTGCGGCTTCCCACGCCTCCTCCGGGCTGCCAATGTAGAGACCAGCCAGTGACTCTCCCTTGACAACCATACTGAAGCACAGTTTTGGCCGGTCGATCATCGCCGCCGCGCGGTCGATCACCCGTCGAACCGGGGTGTGCTTCTGTCCGATCAACGAGTAGCTGGTGATCAAGGCGCCCAGCCAGTGCGAGAAATTGATGACGTCAGCTCCGCTGATACCCGGAAAAAAGTACTTGTTTCCCCCTGAAAACCCTACCACCTCGTGCGGAAATGTCGGTCCACAGATGATGATCTGGTCGTAGTCGAAGATCAGCCTGTTAACGATCACCCTGACCGACTCCTTCAACAGTCCGTCCGAGATACTGACAATCTCCTCCTCCGGGATACGGCCCAGCTCGACAAATGTTGCTGGATCATTCCAGTAATGATTGAAGACCTTCGATCGGGGATATTTCGTGGCTCGCTCCACCGGTCCAACACCGACCAGCTCAGTGATCATCTCTTCGCTCATCGGCTGATGGGTGCCCAGTGCGATCAGATAGTCGAGTGCCTCAACCCGATCACCCAGCAACTCCCCGAAGATCCGAAACATCATCGCGATCGGGGCAGTACGTGTTCCGTCCGGGATGATAACGATGATCCGCTTTCCATCCAGAGAACTCCTCGACAGCCCTTCCGTTACCAGCTCCCGAACCTCATTCTCATTCAAATAACGATCGGTATACCCCTTGCCTGTCAACATTTGATCTCCTTTGGTCTCCATATTCGGGGTTTGTATCGACTAAAGCCCGGGCCCAGTTCGCCCTTCGTCCATCACTTCCTCCA
>JBEGMZ010000080.1:0-3628 GCA_041182745.1 Acidobacteriota bacterium | reverse complement strand
CGAAGCTAAGGTAAGGCGGCTGACTGGAAATCCTGCTGTCAACATTACACCCCTTAATCCGTTACAATTTAATCGATTATGGACCGAACTGAAAGAGCCAATCCTGAACGATTTCAGGCATCTTCTAGGCAAGATGCCTGTACTAATGAACAGCATACTTGGTGACCTGGATATGGCAAGATGGCCAACTATTGGTAACAATACCGAATGGCCACGTGATCCGCAATGGGGCAGGCAGATCATTCGTGATGAAAAAGTTTTAGCGCTGACCAAATATTTGTTGAATGCACGCCGTAAAACACAAAAAATAATCGTCTTTTCAGAATTTACCGACACGATCGAATATATTCGATCGATATTCCAATCGATAACATTTTTTAGTCCCAGTGACTGGAGTGAGGTGCTCGCCGATCGATCAATGAATCTTTACAGTCGAGAAGAGATTCTGGAGATGATTGCGACGACTGATGATTTAACCGGCAATACTCCGACTAACGATCAGGATAAGATAGTCTGTCGTTTTGCACCATACTATAGAATTGGACCAATTCTGACGGATGAGTTACTTAAAACAAGCTGGGAGAGCAAGTGGAATGATGCGATAAGCAACCCGGTCAACGTCCTCTTTGCGACCGATATTCTGGCTGAAGGGGTCAATCTTCAGGATGCGGCAGTATTAATAAATTTCGACATGCACTGGAATCCGGTCAGGCTTCTCCAGCGTTCCGGACGTATCGATCGCCGCCTGAACAATAAGATCGAAGATAACAGCCATTATCCTGAACTGGTTAACCTTGCCCGGGCACTTCAGAAACCGCTTCCCGCCTATTATTGGCACCATCGTCAGGATGAAGCACCACAAATTTTGAACATGCATCTCCCGGATGAGCTGGAGAGTGAGCTCAAGCTGGTCCACCGGCTCTGGCTCAGGGCTGTCCTGATCAGTCTGGTCTTGGGTTTTGACGCGCAATCGATCATCTCATCAGACCAGCAACAAATCTTCGATCCAAGTGGTATTGTTGGAATTAACGCCATCGCTGGTGATCGTACCATTGAACAGCTCCTCCATTATCGCGACCTCCTGAAAAATGAGTTGAAGAGCGACAATGTCGATTTTAAGTGGGCTCAAAATCTTGGTGGATGTTTCAGTTCAGTTAATGGAGAGCCGGCACACGCCTGGATTGCGAATGTAGTTCTAAAGACAGCACCGGATAGTTCGACGCAGTACAGTTGGTCGTCATATAACCTGGAGAATGTAGTAACAGATGACCTCGATCTCAATAATCGATATGTTCAGGCACTTCAGTCGATCGTAAGGATGGGCGTTAAAGTGAATGGTAATGGCAGGATGCATATCGTAGAGCACGACCTGCGAAGCAGGCTCTGGGAAGTGGCAGGCAAGTTGGTTGACCCCGCCACTGCCCGGCCTGGCCTGGGATCTTATTTTCTCTTCCAATATCCCATCAATGACTCTGATCAGATCGTGCCACAATCCACGGGAGTCGTTGAAAGGAGGACGGTATGACGTCGATGCTGACCCTCACCGTTTCGGAATTAACCGATCTGTCGCCCAACATATCAAACCTCTTCAACTCATTGGTCGATAGTTTGAAGATCACTCGATTGAGTATTGATGAAGATGAGCACCTCGAACCTCTGCGAAGACAGGGCGAAGAGATCAGTCTGCGGGATGATCCCAGCTTTCGAGCTACGCCTTATGGCCGATGGATACTTGCTGAGTCATACCTCGCGAACGACGATCTTTATGATCACCTCAACACCTCCCTCGACCCGATAACTGATCTTTTTTCCTGGCTTAAGGAGTTTGATGAACGCATCGGTCGTCATACGGTCTTCTGCCCGCGAGACCAGCGTTTTGTCTTGACCAGAGCCACTTTGAGACTGGCGGAGCAGGAACTTTCGGATGAACCGCTGGTCGAGCCGGAAGTTGCCGAGGCTCAGCAATATGTGACCCATCTGCCCCTGCTGAAGATGTATCAGGCGGCCTATCGAGACTACTGGTTACAGTCAGGTGATGACATTCTCGATCTTGAGGATGCATCGGCTGTTAAGCCACTTGGATGGATACGAGTCACTCTTCCTGCCCCGCTCGATCGGAGGATGTTCATCGTCAGGATCGAAGACGATTCGATGCGCGGAGAGTCTGATGGTGTTGGGAGATGTGAGTATGCCGTCTTTTACTGTCAGTCGCGAGAGAGCGGTGAAGACCGACCGGTGTTGGTTCGCGGAGTAGATGGGCAGACAGGTGAAGGGATCCACTGCCTGCGGCAGATCAGGCGTGATGGTGACAGGATCGTGCTGGTGCCGCTCAGCAGACAATATCCGCTATTTGTCTTCAATGAGCCTGATGGCGACCTGCTGGAGGTTGTCGCGGAGTTGACACAAGTCCTGACGCCGGGGATGTACAGTCGCGCGCCAAAGGGTATTGAGGGGATTGCTGATTGTCGAACGCAGCACCGCCAGGTGTTGGAGATGGAGGCAAAGGTAAGGGGGTTCTTTGAGCCGGGGAAGGTGGTGCCAGGTAAGCGGTGGATGGATATGAGTGTGAGGCCGATCTGTGTCAAGCCTGGGAATGGATGTCTGCAGGTAGAGCTTGGCCCCTTTCGGTCATCTCCGTCGTCGATTCGTCAACTGCGGTTGTTCGGAGATGGATGGTGGAGGGATTTCGACATCGAGAGGCTCCGCCACGAGAGAGTTCGGGTGATGGTTCCTCCGTGGACGACCCGTCTCACCTGGCAGGCAGTGGGCTTTGAGGCTGAAGACGGGGCGCAGGAAGTCGTCGATCTCACTCTGCCGGGGCTGGAAGGGTTGTCGGTTGATCGGGCGACGATCTTCAAGCTCGACCGGGAAGAGGTTGGGCGGTTGGTGAAGGATCAGCGGCTGGCGCTGACCGAGAGCTATCGGCTGCTGATCTCCCCGGCGCTCCTGAGGGAGCTTCCAGTGCGGCCGCCGGTAGTTCCGATCGAGTCCGGATGGAGCATTTGGGAGTTGAGTGATATCGCCACCTCCGATCGGATGGAGCTGGTCGAGCAGCTGGGAGAGCTGGGGGTTGAGCTGCGCCAGGAGGACTTGCAGCTGGAATTTGTCGTAGTCCCACCGACGGAGAGATGTCGAATGGGGGAGGAGAATGCTTACCCCTCTTTCCTGGCCTCGACTGGAGCCGTCATCAATTTGATGGCAGGTCAGGGAGGGGCGCTCGCGCGGGACGAGGGAGAGCTGGTGTTGCTACTGGTCTCAGATCAGGGTTATCAGCGGCAGTCCCTCGCCGCCGGGGGATCACGGCTGTTGCGTCTGACCGATCTGAGGGCCGGTCAGTACGGGGTGGAGGTCTCTGATCGCCGGGGGGACTTGACGCCAGCACGGCTCTTCTTCGAGGTGGTCGAGCATCCTCCGGCCTATCCGAGGTCTTGCTGTCGGATCGCTCTCGGTGGGGAGTGGATCGAGTTGCAGGCAGGAAAGCTACTGGTGCTGGATCCGGTCGATCTGCGATTGCTGGACGAAGTCGAGCAGGTTGCGGATGAGCTGGGGCTGCGGATTGAGGCTCCGGCCGGATGGCCACTCCGGGTAGGCTGGGGGTCGACGGGGGTCGAGGTTCTCCATCAAGCCC
>JBEGMZ010000079.1:0-3746 GCA_041182745.1 Acidobacteriota bacterium | reverse complement strand
TCCGGATTATGATCCTCACCAACGCCACTCCCTCGGTGAGAGATCTCCAGCTTCGGAGTGGAGCTGGCACCGAGGTGACGCGCAGAAACGCCTTCACCATCGTAAGGTGACAATTACCCGGCAATCGGCCGGGCAGAATAATGTTTCAGGTGGATGAGACGAGGGCAGATTGAACAGATTCAGGACTTTTCCGGGTTCCTCTTTTAACGATCGGCGTCAGCCTGTAAACTCTGCCGGGTGGACACTGAATTTATCAAAACCCTGCTTGTGCTGACGTTGGGGGCGATCGCCTGCCTGGTGCTTCACCTCCTTATCGGGTCGGGTCGGCGTCGCTTTGGGAGTCGATTCAGCCAGCCAGCACCACCCGGGAGCGAAGCTGTACCTTCGCTGAAGCTGCTTCTGGTTGAGTGGCTTGGGAACGGGCTGCAGACATCGGCCTGGTTGCTCTACGTTGCGCTGGTGCTGACTCTGCTTCCGCGTACCCGGATCCAGGTTGAAACGATAGGGGTGAAGCTGCGCCGCCAGTTCCTCCACCTTGCAGACTGGGTCAGTGACCGTGGATTCAACCTGGTGATCATCCTCGTCGTGACGATCTTTCTGATGCGTTTTGCTGATGAGCTTACGAGGACCTTCTTTATCCTGATAAAGCGAACTGCGGGTCAGGAAGAGGCTGCCACCCAGCGTCGTCTCGAGACCCTCTCCTCGATCTTCAGCCGTGGGGCGCAATCGGTCATACTCTTCATCGGGCTGATGGTTCTGCTTCAGCACCTCCGTGTCAACGTCACGCCAATTCTGGCCAGTGCAGGAGTTATCGGCATCGCGGTCGGTTTCGGCGCCCAGAGTCTGATTCGGGATCTCTTCTCCGGCTTTCTGGTTCTGCTCGAAGACCAGTTTAGTGTCGGCGATATCGTCAAAATCGGCGAATACACCGGAACTGTCGAGCAGATAACGCTTCGTGCAACCCGGATTCGGAGTCTGGATGGATCACTGACCATCATCCCACACGGTGCAATTTCGATCGTCTCAAACCTCTCGAAGGACTGGTCTCGGATCGTTCTTGATCTGGAGATCGATCATAACGAGGATGTAGATCGCGCGATGCGGATCGCCCTTGAGGCGGCAGCTGTTTTTCGGAGAGAGCTTCCGCAGGAGATGGTTGAAGATCCCATAATGCTTGGTGTCGAGAGAATTTCATCCACGGCTGTCGTTATCCGAGTGGTTGTCAGAACTGCACCGGCCAGGCAGTTTGACCTTGCACGTGAGTTGCGTCGTCGAATTCTGATCTCCTTCCAGGCTAATCACGTCAGGATGCCGATACCGGTCGCGCCACTTCTTTTACCGGATCGGTTGACGGTTGCGTATGACCGATCACAGAGTGTTGGAACGACCGGAGAGACTCCGAATGCAGGTTGATCCAGTCTTCTCGGTCAGGGCGGCGTGAATGCTCGTTTGCGTGAAAGCTCGCTTGATGGATGGAGCGTTGAATGTAGAAAGGGAGAGCCCGGTCAAGACAACTAAGTTACGACCGGGCTCTCCCTTTAATGGCGATGGAGGTGGAGAGAATCGAACTCTCGTCTGGACGCCTTAAACGAAGGAATCTACATACTTATCCGTTTCGCTCAAATTTTCACCCGCGCCCAGTAGCAGAAACGGCGAAGAACTGCGCGCGGACTATGCCAGGAAGGTCTCACTTTCGAACTCTGACCTGCGCCCGAAAGCCAGCCTGAATTAATCACGCCCGACATCACCCCCTCAGGCAGGGAGTGAGCGAACGAGCAGGGACTAGCTTTTTAGACTAGGCTGCCATTGCGAGTTCAGTGTTCGCAATTATCGTTTGCCTGCAGTTTACGGGTTACAAGCTTCCCGGTATGCATCCGTCGCCTCTGGTCACCCATCGAAACCAATGCACCCCCTGATGCACTTCGCACTTCCCTGGAGGTAGTGACTGAAACGAACAATTCGAGTGTATGAGCCGATAGATCGATTGTCAATGCCCTTTTTCTGTCATACCGTATCCTCGGAGTGGGAGGAGCCTGAGGTAAGACCGCTCGAAATACTGTCGACGAAGGTTGGTGTGAGAGACAGATCAGGAGAAGATTCGAGCTGACTTGGTATGGTTGCGACCGTTGACTGCCGGCTGGTGGCAGGTCGTTGGAGAAGGGTAGGGTTGGAAAGGGGAGAGCGATCAGAGATGGACCAGTTTGTGTGCGTATCGATTACCGAGAGTCTGGAGAAGGACTTTATCTCAGCCCTGCGCGAAGCTGATGGGATGCGCAAGGCTGATGGGGTGGTGGATGGGATTGAGCTGCGACTCGACTATCTTGAAGCTTCGGAGTTACCGAGACTGCTCGACTGGCTGGTGGGTAACGGAGACGAGCTGAAGTCGAAGCTGGTTCTGACTTTTCGGCCTCGTGAGCAGGGAGGCCGCCGAGATATTACGCTCGCAGAGCGGCAGAAGTTTTGGCGGACGCTCGATCCTTCGATCAAAGCGCGGGCAACGCTGGTCGATTTTGAATGGGATCTGGTTGAAAGTCTTCGCGCCGAGGAGCCACCGGTAGCCTGGGAGAAGGTGGTCTGTTCATGGCACGACTTTGGAGGGATGCCGGCCGATCTGATCGAGCGGTACGAACGGATGGCGGCGACACCGGCGGCGGTAGTCAAGATCGCGGCCCTCGCGAATCGAATTGAAGAGAGCCTTGAGATCTTCAATCTGTTGAAATGGGCACGAGGACGAAAGCCATTAATTGCGCTGGCGATGGGTCTTGAGGGATTGACAACCCGGGTACTGGGTCTCTCACGCGGAGGGCAGTTGACTTTTGCCGCACTGCGAAGCGGGGCAGAGAGCGCCGCCGGGCAGCCAACGGTGACTGAATTGCGAGAACTCTATCGTGTTGGTTCGCTGACTGAGGCGAGCCAGGTCTTTGGAGTGATCGGTAATCCGGTTGGCCATTCAAGATCGCCGCGAATTCATAATTCGATACTCGCGACGCTGGGTATCGATGGTGTGTATCTTCCTTTGCCGGTGCGGGATCTTGACGTATTTATACGGGATTTTGTGCGGCCATCAACGCGGCGGATCGATTGGAACCTGCGTGGACTGAGTGTCACGATCCCACATAAGCTGTCGATCATCCCCCATCTTGATCATCTCGACGAGACGGCACGACGGATCGGCGCGGTCAATACCGTGGTCGTCGAGGGAGGGGAACTGCACGGTTACAATACTGATGTTACCGGCGCGATGAAGCCGCTCGAGGCCTTGATTCCACTCTGCGAAGCGCGGGTGGCGGTGATTGGCGCGGGTGGCTCGGCCCGCGCGATCTGCTACGGATTGCAGCTTCGTGGGGCCAAAGCCACTCTCTTTGTCCGCGACGTGGCAAAGGCACAGAACCTCGCGGCGGAGTTTGGTGCGGAGGTATCATCACTGGAAAACTTCAAGCCGGGTGGTGGATTTGACGTCGTTATTAACTGCACACCACTTGGAATGCACGGGCATAGCCAGGGGCAGAGCCCGCTTCCACCGGAGAGCCTGACTGGTACGGGGCTTGTCTATGATCTTGTCTACACCCCGGAACGGACGCGTCTGCTCGAGGATGCCATTGATCGAGGCTGTCGCACACTCGGTGGTCTCGCGATGCTGGTCAACCAGGCGGCCGAACAGTTTCGGCTCTGGACCGGAATTGATGCCCCGAACGAGGTGATGTGGAACGCTGCCCGCCAATGGACGAAGGTGACCGGAACGATCC
>JBEGMZ010000078.1:0-10445 GCA_041182745.1 Acidobacteriota bacterium | reverse complement strand
AAGGACTGCTGATTGCCGACGTGACTCCGGGAGGGGCGGCGGCCAAGGCCGGCCTCAGAGGATCCAGCGAGCAGGTTCGGATTGGGCGCTACATTGTCCCGATTGGCGGCGACATCATCGTCGCGATCGAGGGTCAGCCAATCCGCACCACCGATGACCTCGACCGTATTCTTAACTCGAAGAAGATCGGCGATCGTGTTCAGGTTGAAGTGCTCCGGGGCCGCAGTCGCGAGACGATCGCTGTCACGCTTGCCGAACTGCCCGGCGCTTCGACCGGCAGGCGGATCTGAGCCGCCCCTCGACTATGTCCACAGGCTGGGGCCAATCTTCAGAGCGGAGGGTCGATCGATCCGGGGTCGGGCGAACCCTCCGCCCTCGTCGATCGACTCATCCGGTTGGCTGGTAGCTGGGTCTATTTTGACTTGAAAGAACGGGCGATCAGGTCGGTCTGGTTGCGGAGTGAACCCAGTGTGCTTCGCCGCCCGGTAAACTGAAGGATATAGACCGTCTGATCATCAGTCCGGATATAGTAGACGCGCCCGGTGAACGGCTGGGCACTCGTCGTCTGGTAGTCGTATGACAGCAGCGCCCCGTACTTTCCCGGGCTGACCAGGAACTTCTCCATTCGAATCTTGGTGTAGCCCGGAGCGAAGCGGATCCGGTCGGCCTCATCCTTCCCGGCATACTCGAGGACGTCGATATTCGGATCGGCGCCGTCGATTCGCCGAAGCTTGAGCGAGCCGTTTTCACGTACCTTAAAGACAATGTTGACATCGTTGCGCCCCAGCGCATCGCGGTTGACTATGCCAAGCCAGCCAGCCGGCAGCGAAACGGTATATTTTCCATCAGGATCCTCGAAGATCTCCTGGGCCCGGCTCTCGACTGTCAACGTGAGGCAGAACGCTGCCAGCAGGAGCGTCGTTCCGACGATTTTCAGTATGTTCGTCATTGTGCATCCTCCTTCCAGTTCACTTTTCGACGTGCTTCAGGGGCGATCAGGACCGGGATCTCGTCTTCACCCGCTGCCGTCAGTTCCGCCAGCAGTACTGATCTCTGAACTCTGATCAGCTGGTCGATTCCAGTCTCTGCCGCCCCAATGAGGTTATCCAGTTGTTGGCGGCTGAATGGTTCGGTCTCAGCTGTGCCCTGCAGCTCGACAAAACGACCGCCACCGGTTCGAACTACGTTCATGTCGACTTCGGCGGCGGAGTCCTCCGCATAGTCGAGATCGAGCAGGGCCTGATCTCCGACGATGCCGACGCTGACTGCGGCGAGATAGTCCCGGAGTACCGGGCGCTGGATCTGCCCGCCAGCCTGGTACCGGCCGAGTGCAAGGGCGAGCGCGACAAAACCGCCAGTGATCGCCGCAGTCCTGGTGCCGCCGTCAGCCTGGATCACGTCGCAGTCGACCGTTATCGTTCGCTCACCGAGTGCGGCCATATCGACGACCGAGCGGAGGCTCCGTCCGATCAACCGCTGGATTTCGTGAGTCCGCCCGGAGGCGCCACCACGCGAGAGTTCACGGGGTGTTCTCGTCTGTGTCGCTCGTGGAAGCATGGAGTACTCCGCCGTCACCCAGCCGACTCCCTTGCCCTTGAGGAATCCTGGCACTCGTTCTTCAATTGAGGCTGTACAGAGCACCCGCGTGTGACCGCATTCGATCAGGACCGATCCTTCGGCATAGCGCGTGTAACTGCACAGCATCTGGACCGGGCGCAGCTCGCTCGCCTGGCGACCATCGGCACGCGGGGCATAGTTTGTCATAGCATTCTCCATCACTGCATTAGAACAGAAACATTCCTGAATTGGAATTCGATCTCCGGGGCCAAGGGAAAACCCATCCGGCTGCCGCAGTGCTAACGCTTTTTCCTGCCAGCGATCTTTCTTCGTCGGGTGGGATCACTCTGAGGAGAGCGAACGGGCTGCTGTTGGCCTCACGCGAAGACGCGAAGCCGCGAAGGATGGTCTCCAGATACGATCTTTCTTCGTCACGTGAGATCACTCTGAGAAGACCGAGTAGATTATTGCCTGTCACACGAGAAGCCGCGAAAGAAGGCCTCCCATAAAATCTTTCTTCTTCGCGTCTTCGCGCCTTCGCGTGAGATCACTAACGTGAGATCACTAATTGGAAGGTACTCTCGATCCATAATGCGATTGCCCTGCCGGCTGCCATGGCCCACCCTGACCGGCAGGCAGGGGAGATCGCGGAGGGGTCAGCGAACTCCAAGTATCCAGCCCTCGATCCGTGCGCGCGCCGCCTCCGCCTCGGCGAGCGCGGGTTGAAAGAATCCGGAGAGGCTTCCATCGCGATCGGCCTCGCGAAGCCATTTCGCTACGACCCACGCGTCATGCTGGTCGGGCGTCAGCTCAACGCGTTGATAATCGCGATTCCAGAGCGAAGGATAGGCCTCGGCCATCACCGATCGTCCGGCTGGAACCTCCCAGCCATCAAATGGCCAGAAGTGGAGCCCTCCTCCGAGTTGTTCCCGAAGATAGGACAGCCAGGGCAGGCCGGCGTGCGTCGATTTGGCGACTGAACCGGGGACATCGAAATGAAAGACGGACTTGGCGCCGACCCGTCTCTCGGTGAGCCTCCGCCATCGCGAACTTCCCGCACGATCCCGTCCGGCCCCAATCTGACCGCGGCGGATGAGGTCGACGCTGACGTTCTGATCGTCAGTCGGCCAATGACGGCGAAAATCGGCCAGGAATGCCGGCCAGTCAGGCTCAAGGTGGTGGGTTTCAAAGTACTGCCACGGAAAGGAGAGACCGTGATCGATACCGACAATCGTCGGGCCATCCCCGGCCAGGCGCTCGACCAGCCAGTTGGCGAGCCCACGGCGCGTCCAGTACAAACTCCGACCCGGCGGCGGGTCGACCTCGACCGGCTCTCTCTTCGTGTCGGCAACGAAGACCCGCAGACCGCGCAGGCCCGACTCTGCCGTCTGCGCTCCTGAATAATCGATCCCGAGATAGCTTGTGAACAAGTGACGAGTCGTCCTTTCTCTGCCGGCGGCCATTACCGTTTTACGATATCCCAATTGCCACATCATCACCCTCTGGGTATACCATTTGGTGCAGGCGCGGATAAGATTCAAAAGAGAGGAAAGTCACAAGGTGTCTGTTTGTAATAGTTTAGAGGATACATCCTTCTGGCATAGCGTTTGAATTTCATCGGGTGGTCGAATATTGATAGCGGGAGGTCAATCCCCCCGCCCGGAGGAGGAGAAATGTCCAATCGTTCACTCATCACCATCACCCTGGTCGGAATGCTGCTTACCGGAATCGGGGCCAGACTGGAGGCGCAGGGGCAGGGACGTGACCGTCTCAACCATTCTGGTTACGGCAACCGCTACCATCGCCGTGTCGTCCCCTATGGTCAGCCCTATGGTCAACGCGTCAATCCGCAGGACACGGCCGGTAAGGCTCTCGTCAGAACGATCATCGGCGCTGGCATTGGCGCCGGAACGGGCGCCATCATCGGTGGTCGAAAAGGAGCGTTGATCGGCGCCACGGCCGGAGCCGTTGGCGGACTGATCTACCACGAAGCCAAGGTCGGCGCCCAGCGCAACCGACGCCGTGGATGGTAACATGGCAGCCAGCCACCAATTCATTGCTCAGCAACCTGAGTCTCTGGCAACTTTTGCGTCCTGCGGCATCTCCCGGTATATTGACCGACGGAGGACTGCCAAATGATTCATCACAAGGTTCACGAGGTGCAGGAAGAGCGGCTGAATGAACTTTTCAGTCGGAAATTCTTTAATGGAGAACAGATAACTCTCGCTTTCATCAATATCGGAAAGGGCGGGGTCGTACCGACCCACCACCACGAGAGTGAGCAGTTCAGCTACTGCCTGACGGGATCGATCAGGTTCAATGTCGATGGTCGAGAGCTGGTAGTTCGGGCCGGAGAGCTGCTTCAGATTCCATCAAATGTTCCACATTCGGCCATCGCCGAGGAGGACTTTACCGGAATCGATGTCTTCAGCCCGCCCCGCCGGGATTGGATCGACGGGACTGATGACTACCTGCGTCGCTGAAAGCGATTACAGGCCAAGCTTCTTCCATTTCGCATCGACGAGCTGTTTGATTTCGGCGCTGGTCTGGTTCTCCCGTGGCCAGCGCCGGTCGAACCCTTCGTTCTTCCACTTTCTCGTTCCGTCAATCCCCATCTTCGACCCGTATCCGGCCTGGCGGGCGGCGTGGTCAAGGACGTCGACCGGCCCCATGGTGAACTGGATATCACGCTCCGGGTCGATGTTGTTGAGTACCTTCCACGCGACCTCACTCGGGTTCTGAACATCGACGTCCTCATCGACTACGATGATGCACTTGGTGAACATTGCCTGACCAAGCCCCCAGATCGCGTTCATTATCTTTCGGGCGTGTCCCGGGTACTGTTTCCGAATTGCGACCAGCATCAGATTGTGGAAGACGCCCTCGAACGGCAGGCTCATATCAACGATCTCCGGAAACTGCCGCTTGAGTACCGGAAGCGTGATTCGTGTGATCGCCCAGCCCATATAGCAGTCTTCCATCGGCGGTCGTCCAACGATCGTCGTCTGGTAGATGGGGTTCTTTCGATGCGTGACAGTGGTAACGTGGAAGACGGGATATGAGTCCTCGAGGGTGTAGAAACCGGTATGGTCACCGAACGGCCCCTCGATGCGCCGCTCCCCGGGATCGACGTACCCCTCGAGTACGATCTCGGCGCTTGCCGGCACTTCGAGGTCGACCGACACACACTTCACCATTTCGATCGGTCTCTCTCGAATGAAGCTGGCGAAGATCATCTCGTCAAGATCGTCAGGCAGTGGCAGGGTCGCGGCAAAGGTCGTGATCGGATCGGCCCCGATGGCCACCGCCACCTCCATCCGCTCCACCCCCTTCTTTTCAAGGTCGCGCTGGTGGGCTGCGCCGTGCTTGTGAATCTGCCAGTGCATGCCGGTCGTCTTCTCGTCGTAGACCTGCATCCGGTACATGCCGCAGTTGCGCTTGCCGGTCCGGGGGTTTTTGGTGAAGACCATCGGGAAGGTGATAAACCGCCCGCCATCCGCCTCCCAGCACTTCAGAACCGGAAACTCAAGCAGGTTGAACTCTCCCTCGCGTCGTATCACCTCCTGGCACGGGCCGGCCTTGACCTCACGCGGAAAGTACTTGCCCAGCTCCGCCAGTTTTGGGAGCATGCGGACCTTCTCCAGCAGCCCTTCGGGAGACTTGAAGTCAAGCCACTCGGTCAGACGTGAGGCGACCTCTTCGACATCATCGACCTCGAGTGCCAGCTCCATCCGCCGCCGACTCCCCAGCGCGTTGATCAGCACCGGGATCTTCCTCCCATCGACGTTCTCGAAGAGCAATGCCGGACCACCGGCCTTACTGACCCGATCCGTGATCTCGGTGATCTCCTGATCGCTCGAAACCGGCACCGAGATTCGTTTCAGCTCCTTGTTCTTCTCCAGAACCCTGATAAATTCCCGCAGATCAGAATAGGCCATCCCGCTTCTCTTCCTGTAACTACAAACCAACGACAACCACGGAGACGCTCGCCGGGTACGGGTTCCAGTATCGAAACGCCTGCGGCGGGCAGCGAAATATGATGGTAACAATCACGTCACCCTCAGACAAGATTGAGGTTTGTCGGCGATCTAACGATTCTGTGAATAAGTGATGATTGGAGGCCGGGCAGGGAAGGGGGGCGGCCGGCGTTGGCTGGCCCCCCGACTGGCGAATGGAGGTTACGGATGCCACTTGTGGAACTCGTAGTGGGTTTTGACGCGTTGGCTCAGCCGGTCATAGTCCGCAGGCTGGTCGATATCCTCGACCACCGCCGATGTTCCTACCGGAACCTCAAGAACGTCGCTCTGCCGTGCGCGGAGAAATCCGCCCAGCCCCTCGGGTGAATTGTCGTCAATCTGCATAATCTCTTCAATATAGACCGTACTGACGACGACCGGATGCCCCCAGCGTCCATCAAAGGTTGGGACGACTATCCCCTTGTCACTCTTCTCGAAGGTGGTGATCAGATCATTGATCAGGTTCGAGTCGATCATCGGCTGATCGACCAGCGCCAGCAGAAAGCCATCCGAGTTTGGGCCGAGCATAGCCAGACCGGTCTTGACCGATGACAGCATGCCCTGGCGATAGTTCTGGTTAATGGCGAATTGAACGCCGGTACCGGCAAGCACCGGCCTTATCTCCGCCTCGCGGTGGCCGAGCACGACAAAGATATCCCCGAGACGGGTATTCCGCATCTGGTTGACGCACTCCCCGATCACCGTTCGCTTTCCCCACCTCAGCAGCGGCTTGAAGGCACCCTGCATTCGTGAGGACTCACCGGCCGCCAGTAAAATTCCGGACACCATAAGACTGACATTGCCTCCCGATTAAACTTGAAAAAAATAAGAAACTGCCACTTCAGATTGCCTCAACCGTGCCCGGCTTTCAAGATTTATGGACATTCGGTCATAGATGGCCAATCATTTTATCAACCCCTCCAACCCGGCGAACGGAGTATTGAAGGTGCGGGCTGACTGTCCGGCGCTCCTCCGTCCAACCGGGTCTGCCCCGGCCCCCTGCTCCCTCTCGGTCTGGTCGGTGGAGGTCGGCGGCAGCGGGTCGAGTGTTCGCCGACGGTAGATCGGCCGCTCAAACATTGGTGAGATCCGGGTCCAGTCGCCGACCGCGAGCGGATCGGCCATCAGCCGCTGCATGGCTTCAACCTTGGAATCGAGATCATCAAGCATCGACAGGAGCAGTGCCTCCGGGGTCGATGGCAGCTTGGGCGAGCCATACTCCAGCTTTCCGTGGTGTGTCAGCAGCAGGTGAAGCAGGTGGCGTCGCAGATCGTCCGGAAAACCAGGCAGCTCAGCGATCTTCCCGGCTACCATGATTGTCTCCATCACCAGATGGCCGATCATCTGACCCTCGTTAGTATAGCCGAAGGCGCGATCGTAACTCAGTTCATCGATCTTGCCGAAGTCGTGCAGAATCGCTCCCGTTACCAGCAGATCCCTGTCAATCCCTTCGTAATGGCTTGCCATGAAGCGGCAGAGCCTGACCAGCGAGAGGCTGTGCTCAAGCAGACCGCCAAGGTAGGGATGGTGCATGGTCTTTGCCGCCGGCGCCCGCTTGAACTTCCGTGCCGTCTCCTCGTCCCCGAGGATATTCTCCAGCAGGCGACGGAGCCAGGGATTACGAAACTCGGCGATAAATCCGATCAACTCGCCAAACATCTTCTCGACGTCGAAGCGGGTCGTTGGAAAGTACTGGCTCAGATCGACTTCCTGCGGCTGGCACGGACGCATTCGGTGGATGGTGATCTGGAGGTGGTTGCGGTATGAGTTGACGAGTCCCCGCACGAAGACAATATCGTCCCGGTCAAAAGTCTCGATCGAGTCCTCGAAATTGTCCCACCATTGAGCCATGATCTCACCGGTTCGATCGGCGAGCAGGATCAGCGCAAACTGCCCGCCGGTCTTCTTGGTTCGCAGCTCTTTTGACTTGACCAGAAAGGTGCTGCTGATCGTCTGATTGGCTTGTAGTTGATCGATAAAGATCTTTTCCATTTTTGACTGGCTACCTGTCCCCATCGGAGGGGGGTTGTCGATTGCAACTCGAAACGAACCGGGCGGGCAGGTCGGACGCTTCAGGTTCAGCGCCGGGCTCTGCGGCGGGAGGCGGTTGAGACGGCCGGGTGGGGCTGAGCGATCCGTCCCCCCACCCGGAATGAAGGCCTGGAGCGGTTCCTAAGGTCCAACTTTGGCGGCCTTCGCCGCTGCCTTTCGTTCCTTCTCGCGCTCCTTCTCGAGCCGCTTCCGCTCCTTCTCTTCGATGTATGGCACCCGTTTAATCTGGGCCGACTTCACCTTCGAATTCTCAAACTGGAATCGTGGGTCGATCTCGATAAAGGCCTCGTCACGCAGCTTCCCGAGGTACTCCTCGATCTGCTTCTCTGACTTCTGGTTCACGAGATAGCGTCCGATCGCATCCTGTACCTTCTCATCCTCAAATGGCAGCGCCACCGGCTCTTTGCGCTGGTCAATACGAAATATATAGAAACCGTTGTCGAGCTTCACCGGTTCGGTTATTGATCCGAGTGGCGCCTTCTCGACCGCTTCCTTGACGGCCGGGGCGAGATCAGGAATCTTGATCACGCCGATCAGACCCTTGTTCTTGCGGCCCGCTTCGTCATCAGAGTAGCGTTCGGCGAGGGTACCGAACTCGATCGCCCCGCTTCGTGCCAGCTTGAGCACCTCTTGCGAGCGGCTGGTGGCCTGGGTCTGATCCTTTCCAAAAGCAATGTAGATCCGGCTCAGGGTCAGCTCGCCCGGTTCGGTGAAGAACTCTTTGTTCTTCTCGTAGGCGTCACGCTTGTCCTTCTCCGTCAGTTGCTGGTAGACGCGACCGTAGACTTCGCGACCAATCACCGCATCCTTCGAGAAGTTCTCAGACATGATCCGCTTGACCTCCTCGATGTCGTAGTTAGCTTCGCGCATCTTCTGAGAGAGGCATTCGAGGGATTCGCAGTTGTTCTCTTTCATCATGCGAAGCAACTGCTGGTTGACCTGGGCATCAACGTTGATCGAGAGATCCTTGGCTCGCTGGGCGAGCAGCTGAGTGTTGATCAGTTCATCGAGAATGCGCGGCTTCCATTCGCTGAACTTCTTTTCGAGGTCCTCGCCCTTCAGACCCTGTTTCTTGAGCTCCTCGAGTATGTCGCGCTGGGACGATTCGAAGGAGGAGCGCATGATCACACCGCTGTTGACCCGGGCAATCACCTCGTCGACAAGGCTCGCATCAGGATCCTGTGCCGCCGCGAGACCTGACATCACGCCGAGGATAAAGAGCGACAACAAAAAAGCCAATGAAAGAGATCGCGTCATTTTGTCTATATTCTCCGTGTTCTCAGTATTTCCCGAGTTCATCGTGCCGACAATGGAGTCCGGCAGCTGTCGACCGGGAATTCCAGCTGCGGGGCGTTCACCTCCGGCGCGGTGGGGCGGGAGTCGCCCCTCCCCTCGCTAGGATGTCGGGAACCGGCCGCGGTAGGAGAATCCCAGCCGATCGGCGTATATCCTGATCCTGGCACTCTCCACCAGCCGCTGGTTGAAGGCGTCGATGAGGGCCTGCTTCTTTTCGCTCAGCAGGCGTGTCTTGATCTCCCGCTGAACTTTTTCAAACGGGAGAGGTTCCGCCCGCCGTTCAAGTTTGAAGATATGATACCCGAAGTTGGACCGGACCACCCGGCTGATCGAGCCGACTTTGAGCGGGGCGATGGCCTGTTCGAGAGAGGCGGGCAGTTGATCGACCTCGTAGTAGATCAGACCGCCACGGGCTGCCGTTGGGGCATCCGAGTGCTCTTTCGCCAGGACGGCAAAGTCGTCCGGCTTGGCCAGGGACTGGCGGTAGAGCCGCTCGGCCTCCGCCTCTTCAAAGACCCTGATCTCGCGGACATAGAACCCATTCTTCCCTTCGTACTCGGCGCGGCGGGCGGCATAATCGGCCTCGACCTCGGCGGGAGTGACCCCGACGTCGTTGACGACCTTCTTGTTGTAGAAGGTCAGGGCCAGCAGATCCTCGCCTATCTCGTAACGGCGCTCAGTGCTCTGCAGGACGGTCGCGTTCTGCTCGGTGCCGTCACCGGTTGTCTGCTTGTACTGCGACTCAAGCTCGCGGCTGATCTCTTCGTCGGTCGGTACGATGTTCTGATCCTGGGCTTCACGAACCACAAGCCGACGCTGGATGAACTCATCGAGCAGACTGCTTCGCTGCAGGTCAAGATCGATCTGGCTTGAAGCGATGTCCGAAAGGCGCGCCTTGACGAAACGATCGAAGGCCGAGGCGTGAACCGGAGCGCCGTTAAGTTCGGCGATCACCGGAGTCGGATCCTTCTCCTCGGACGCGGTCCGCAGGTACCGGCAGCCGGCGGCCCCGACCAGCAACCAGGCTGCAACCGCAGTCGCGAGCAGGCGTTGCGGTCTCCACTCGATCTCGACCACGGAAAAGAGCGAGAGGGAAGTGCGAGTCGGGTCGGTTTTTTTCAATCTTCCGGATTTCATACCTTGAGCCGCAATTCTACGCCGGTCTTCACCGAATCGCAAAGGGGTGAGCGGCGAGATCTGCTGCGGACAACCTGCCGCTCACGCCAGCCCGCCCCGGAGGGCGGTCGACAGCCTCTCCGCCGGTTCGATTTAATGAAAAAGCAAATAGTTTGTAAGCGATGTAAATTCAGTTCGCTGTCTCTGTACGGGGCAGAGGGGATGGTTATAATCAGAAAATAGTACGTAATGGATCAGGATTGGCAATGGGCAGCAGGCAATGGGGAGCGGGCAATGAAGAGATGGGTGTGGGATAACAAGAGCTACTCGAAAAGCCAGATGATGGTAGCGGCGGTGCTGTTACTCCTCCTGCCGCTGCTTGCCCTGATGCAGTACCGCCTGCTGGGT
>JBEGMZ010000077.1:0-3432 GCA_041182745.1 Acidobacteriota bacterium | reverse complement strand
GCGCAGACCGGTCGTCAGCGTCGCCCGCCGACCGAGACGCCAGGCATCCTGAACGTAGAATGAAGTATTGCGCACGATGAAGTCGGTCACCGGCGCAAAAGCCTGCAGCGAGATCGCCGTTGGCACACCTGTACGCCGCGACGCCTCGGTCGCAAAATTGTAGCTGATACTCAACGAGCGGGTATCCTGCAACGGACGAAGATGGCGATAGTCGGCACCAAATCTGTACTCATGCCGTCCAGCGACGTAGGTCAGATTCTCGACGATATTGAACTGGCGTTGCTGCTGGCCGAGAGTCTTGCCCTGGGTCAGATTGGCGGCGCTCAACCCGGCACTGAAGTTCCCAGGAACCGTCTGCAGGCTGACCGCCGTCACCGCCCGCGGCGCAAAAGACGGAAAGAGCAGATTGTCGGATGGCAGGACAGCTCCGTCAGCCGCCACTCCGACAAAATCGAAGGCCCCGCGATCGCGGCTATAGTTCAATCGCAGATCACTGACCAGCCGCGGATTGATCGTCCAGGTCATCCCCCCCGTGTAGGTCTCCGTATCTTTCCGGAACTGATTCTCCTGGCTCGGAAACGATCTGAAGAACTGCTCGGATGGCGAGAGGTTGAAACGACCAAAGACGGTCAGGTTGTCACTGAAACGATGGTCAAAGCGGACACCAAAGGTGGTCAACCGCGATGGATACGAGAGTCCGGCAATATAGCGCTCGCTGTCTGCCGGATCACCATCCGCCGCTACTCGTGGGGCATTGGGCAATGGAAAGGCATTAAGAACCGATCTCATTGCTCCGGTTGCCGCAGCCCGGGCGGCCAGAGATGGCACTCGTGCCCGGAAGAGACCCGCCTGGGGCTGAACCAGCCGCAACTGCTCATATGAGGCGAAGAAGAATGTCCGATCACGTCCATCATATCCAATTGGCCCAAAGACCCGTCGCGGCAGCCGGATCGGGCCGCCAAGCACTCCCCCGAAATCGTTCTGGCGCAGCTTGCGTTTTGGTACCCGGTTGATCTTGTCGAAGAAGTCTGCCGCGTCGAGCGCCTCATTCCGAAAGTAGTTGAAGAGTGTCCCCGTAAACTCATTCCCGCCCGAACGGGTCGTAATCGAGACCTGCGCTCCGGGTGATCGCCCATACTGTGCATCATAGCCCGAGGTCTGAACCCGAAACTCCTGCAGCGCATCGACCGAGACCAGATTGTTGAATCCCCCCAGAACCGAGAGCGCCGGCTGCGTTCCACTGCCCTGCTGATAACTCTGCGCCGTCAGACTCGCCCCGAAATTGGCTCCGACACCGTCGACCATGAAGTAGTTGGCATTTGTTCGCTGCCCATTGACCGAAAACTGGCCCGTACTCTGGACGGTTGACCTGGCAAGGCTCACTCCCGGCGTCAGCTCCATCAGCACCTGAAAGCTGCGCCCATTGAGCGGAAGATTGGCGACAAACTGCCGGTCGATAACCGTGGCCACCGCCGCTGATTCGCGGTTGACCAGCGAGGAGTTCCCCTCTACCACCACTCGATCATTGAGTGAACCAACCTGCAGCGTAAAGTCTTCGGTGTAGTTCCCGGCAACATTCAAAACGACCTGCCTTCGTGTCGTGCGCTGAAATCCGCTCCGACTGACATCGATCGTATAGACTCCCGGAAGTAACTCCGGTACCAGATAACGGCCACCGGCGTCGGTAACCACCCGCCGGCGACTGTTGGTCGAGTCATTTGTCACCGTCACCTCTGCCCCGGCAATCACAGCACCTCCTGGGTCGGTAACCACTCCGCGAAGCGACGCGGTTGAGGCGGCCGCGACATTAAAAAGGAGTACCACTCCAATAATGGCCAACACCATCTGCCTGCCCACTCTGCCCAACCCGATAAGATCAGATGAAAGCATGTCTTCTCCTTAATTTCCGTAGATCTTTTTTATCTCAGTTATCATTTAAAAGAGTACGGTTAGCACAGAAGCGGAGCCGTTCGAATCTGAATTCAACCGATGGACTAATTGAGCAGGTGAGTGGAAGGATTGCAGAACTGAGTGGACTTCAGACTTTTGTGCGGGTAAGGGCGAACGTCCTGAAAATGCGGGAACCGCTCCGCGCTGGAGCACCGGCCTCTGAACCGCCTGAGTCTGCTCCCAATAATCGAATTCGCTTTCCTGAATACCCTTCAACCCTGGCCAGCACGTCATTCCGATAGCCAAGGGGCGTACTTACAGAAAGTGAAATCCCATTTCCCCCCTCCGAATGTCCAAGATCATGAGAAGTAATTACTCACGGGGTTAGTCGTGCATTTCACGAACCGGCCCAAATGCCTGTTCCAGATGCCCGTCACAAAATCAATCCGACAGGCAGGCGTGATTCTCGGGCGAGTTGAGATAAGCGTATGTCTGGGGCGACTCGTGAACCGCCCTATGCTCCGGTCAATTTGATGGGGGCAGAAGTTCTTACATTCCTGCATGCCCAACCCCCTGAGTAATTACCATGAAAAAGTGAGTAAATTTGGACACCGCCGAGAACGGCCTCCATCATCGCCGAAGGCGCTCCTTTTGCCCCGAAGGGGCAACGCATACCTGCCCACGGTGTACACTTGGGATTGCCACGCCCCAAGATCCCAGCGTTCTGAAGGAACGTCGCATATTCACTAATAAAGGACGCTTGGCCAAACAATCCACTGCCTGATCCCCTGGTGGCTGCCCCCATTAATCCCACCCGCTTTAGACCCTTTTCTCCACTGATCTCCTGCTGGTATAGCTGATATGGCCCACGCCCCGAAAATAAGATTGCCCTTCCTTCACTGGATGGCCTATCGGTGATGTCCAGATTGACTCAGTTTTACATGATCGCTGACGTCCGAATCGGAGACCGGCATCCGCAGGCCTTGCCCCCTGTTCCGGTACCGAGAAGAATGTGGCAACGACAAGGGCTTACCCTGCGAATCATTCAGAAAATCCTGGCGGAGAGTTTTCGACAATGGTCCCGGGCTCTTCCCGGCCTGCCTTCCACTGTCTCTTCTGGCAGAGTCACTCTAAACACGGAAGAGGCAAATGAGTATTTCCCACCGCAGCGGAAAGTCAGCATTGCGAGAACGCGCACCAGGTGACCCTGTTGCGGGCGGTCGAAGTTTCGTTGCCGGGTCCTCCCGTATTATTCCGGAACGTAGATAATCTCGCCGTTCTCCAGCTGGTAGGCAGTGCCGACCCGCTTCCCATTCCCCTGACTATCGCCACTACGCTTATCGGTCGCCTGGTACTTCTCTATCCGCTGGCCCGACTTGGTGATAATCTCCATATTTGCCTTGCCCGGATTCTTGACCATCGTGAAGTCTTTGTCGCTGAACATCTCCGTCATATTGAACCTCACGGCAATCATTGTCAGCAGCGCTACGGCGAGAACCATTGCCAATTCAAAGAGATTGGCCAGGGAATCAAGTGGATCTG
>JBEGMZ010000076.1:0-3556 GCA_041182745.1 Acidobacteriota bacterium | reverse complement strand
GACCCAGATTATCAATACGCGATACAATGATCGCAAAGTGACCATCTTCACCACCAACTATCTTGATGAACCCGCCAACCCGGCCGAGGAGACTCTGACGGACCGCGTCGGAGTGAGACTTCGCTCACGTCTTCACGAGATGTGCAAGGTCGTTCGGATCAAGGGAACGGACTATCGCGCATCTCTCAGTCTGCAGTCTGAATCCCGGTGCTGAGCCAATTGCCGACCGACTTAATCTGGTCCCTGATTAGATACCGCGCAAAGCACTTGATGGGAAAAAGTACTTGTCAGGCAGTGAGATGGCGTGTATGATCCGCTGTCCGAGGACGATCTGCATCGGGGTCAGTTCATATCAGGTGAGAACGATCTGAAGACGGGGTGCCAGGTTGAGGTCAGGCGGAGAGGCCAGGGAGAAGTGTGAGGACGAAGTTTGAGTCGGAGCGAGTGGGCGGAGCGAATCAGGACAGGGCAGGTAAAGTCGTTGCACGGGCAGGCGATGGAGAACCTGCGCTACATCAGGGAGGCGATGGAGCGCTCCACCTCGTTCACCGCCGTTCCGGGGAGGGGCGGCATCCTGATTGGTCTGACGGCGTTGATCGCGGCGGGACTGGCGGAGACGATTCCGGGTGAGCATCGTTGGATGGTTGTCTGGGGCTGGGAGCTTCCACTGGCGCTTTTCATTGGCGGGGTCTCGATGAAGCGAAAGGCGCGGCAGGCCAATTTGAAGCTTATGACGGGGCCGGGGAGAAAGTTCGTTCTGAGCCTCGCTCCACCGCTGATTGCCGGGGCGCTGATCTCATTTGCGCTGGCCCGGGTCGATTCGGTTGAAGTTCTCCCCGGGATCTGGCTGCTGCTTTATGGAGCCGGCGTTGTCACCGGAGGTGCCTTCTCCGTGCGTGTCGTTCCGGTGATGGGATTCTGTTTTATGTCGATCGGGGCAGTTGCGCTCTTCGTCTCCCCAGACTATGGAAATTTACTCATGGCGAGTGGTTTTGGGATTACGCACATCGTCTTCGGAGTGATTATTGCGAGGAGGTATGGTGGGTAGAGAAAGTGTTCGTTCAGCCGCGCTGGCGGCGAGGGAAGTGCTGTCGGAGGAAGCCGTGGGCGATCAGGATTCACGGGTGATCCGTGGTACAGGTCAGGCTCCTGAGCTTGACAGCCTTATCCACGAAAAGGTTCGGCTGGGCATTGTGAGCGCGCTCGCAGCCAATGACACCCTTACCTTCAGGGAGTTAAAGGAGTTGATGCGGACAACGGATGGCAATATAAGCGTTCATGCGCGTCGGCTTGAGGACGCGAGCTATATCGAGTGCAGCAAATCGTTTGAGGGGCGGATTCCACGAACCAGCTATCGCCTGACAGCCGAGGGGCGGCGGGCTCTCGAGCGGTATCTCGATCACATGGAAGCCTTGATTCGGGCGGCTCGCGTAAGATAGTCTGACGGCAAATTACTGACAAAGAATGTGAGTGATGCCGGCGAAAGTTCACACGAAAGTTGACACGAAAGTTGAGACAATAGTCGAAAGGTTGAATATGCTCCATACTGCAGTGGTGGAAGTGGAAGAGGCCGGGTCGGCCGAGATGAGGGCTTGCCATAGCACGATCCGGCTTGAAACCTCTGGGTGTTTGCAGTTCATCGACCTGACCCGGGAAGTGGCAGAGTTGGTGGCGAAGAGTGGTGTCCGGAACGGGTGGGTTAATATCCAGACGCGGCACACGACGACGGCACTGATCGTCAATGAGAATGAGCCGCTGCTGTTAGAAGATCTGCGGGAGACGTTGGAGCGGTCTGCGCCGCGTGATGGTGAGTACCAGCACAACGACTTCAGTCGGCGGATCGATATCCCGCCCGATGAGCCGGCCAATGGGCATTCCCACTGCAAAGCGCTCTTTTTGCCGGCGACGGTCTGTCTCAACATCGCCGACGGGCGACTTCAGACAGGTCAGTGGCAGAGTATCTTTTTTATTGAGTTGGATGACAGTCGGGAACGCAAGGTCTCGGTGATGGTCATGGGGCAGGCATAAGTGATGAATGCGATAGTGATGGCGGGTGGATCAGGGACACGGTTCTGGCCGGCGAGTACGGAGTCGCTGCCAAAACAGTTTCTCTCGATCACTGGTGACCGGTCGATGCTTGAGGAGACGATCGCGCGGATTGCCCCGTCGGTGCCGGCGGAGAGGGTCACCGTTATTGTCGGGCGCGGTCACGAGGCCGTAACGCGGAGGTTGCTGGGGGAGAGACCAGTCGAGATACTGGTGGAGCCAACCGGGCGGAACACCGCCGCCTGCATCGGGCTGGCGGCGCTGCATTGGCGCCGCCGTGATCCGTCAGCCCCGTTGGTTGTGCTGCCGGCCGACCACTATATTGCCCGGAGTGAAAAGTTTAACGACATCGTCACGATTGCAGGCCTGCTGGCGCGTGAAGGTTCGATCCTGACGCTGGGGATAGAGCCGACCCGCCCTGAGACCGGGTATGGGTACATTCAGATGGAGGTAGAGGCGACGGGAGAGGGCTCCAGAGCCGGGGGAGCCTGTCGTCGCGTGGTGCGGTTTGTGGAGAAGCCAGACCTTGAGCGGGCGGCGAGTTACCTTGTCAGCGGTGACTATCTCTGGAACAGCGGGATCTTTATCTTCACGCCCGAGACGATCCTTGAGGAGATTGGGCGGCATCTGCCGGATCTGGCAGAGGGGCTTGGAGCGATCGACCGCGCGATCGGTCGGCCCGACTACGACGACGTTCTCGAGCGAGTCTATCGTGACCTGCCCTCGATCTCGATCGACCATGGTGTGATGGAGAGGACGGAACGCCGGGTATATGTGATCAAGTCAGACATCGGCTGGAGCGATGTCGGGAGCTGGCAGGCCCTCTACGACCTGCGATCTGATGCCGTGGACAAGGATGGCAACCTTCTTCTTGGGGCGGCCTGGGTGGAGGAGTCGCATGGCAACCTGGTCTATTCGACCAGTGGAAGAAAGATCGCCCTGCTTGGAGTGGAAGGGCTGGCCATAGTCGATACCGGTGAGGCGCTGATGGTGGCCGACCTGAAGCGCTCGCAGGAGGTCAAAAGGTTTGCAGGGCGGGGGAAGCTGGGAGAGTGACCAGGCGGGGATCGATCCCGCCCCAAGTCCGTGGATTCTGACGCCAGGCTGAGAGCCGGGGAGTCGGGTTCGCGGGCTTTCTTCTTTTCTGGTATATACTCGTGACGACAATGGGCGCGGGAGAGGAAGTCAGGAGGTTGGCGTGGAGATTGCGGATCGGGTCTTTATCGTAAGCGGGGGTGGATCCGGCCTTGGTGCGGCGACCGTCGCGCGGCTGGTCGCGGAGGGAGCCCGGGTCGTCATCGCCGAGATTGATCACGAGCGTGGCAGGGAGGAGGCGGCACGGTATGGTGAGGAGAGGGTCGCCTTTCAGCGGGTTGATGTGGCAGACGGTGAGAGTGTGGCGGCAGCGGTAGAGGTGGCGGTCGATCGTTTTGGCGGGCTGCACGGAGTGGTTGGCTGTGCCGGAGTCGCGGTGGCGGAGCGAACAGTCGGACGGAAGGGGGCGCATGAC
>JBEGMZ010000075.1:0-11488 GCA_041182745.1 Acidobacteriota bacterium | reverse complement strand
GTCAGGTACTGGTCGAGTCGCTGGCGGTCGCTCGAGGTCACCCGGGCGGAGAAACTCCGCGTCTCGGCAAGCAGGGTATCGAGAATACTGCGCCGCTGGTCGAGCCGACGCCGGCTGGCTTCGACCGTCGCCTGGTCATCCTGTCCGAACATCCGACTGAAGACGGCAAGCGGATTATCCTCTGCCGGTAGCAGCGCACCATCACGGGTCCACGAGAGGCTGCGGTTGGCCTTCTCGATGTTGACACCCAGGTTGATCGACGGAAATCGGGTCAGGTGACCGATCTGTTCTGCGGCATACTGATCAAGTGAGATTGTGTTGCGAAAGCTCGCCTTGAATGCCCCCCGCGCCGAAGTAAGGAAGCTGTTATCCGTACTGTGTCCGCCCGTCACTCCGGGGTGGGAGAGCCCACTCAGGACACTAAAGTCCTGGCGGTGGCGTGCCAAAAGCTCAAGGTATGGTGACGGCTGGTAATCTCTCCCCATTCCCGGCGGGAAGAAGTGGCGGCTCAGGAGCCCGATGTTGTTGACGATCACAATCATTCGGCGCGGTACGGGCGCCGGAGGGCGTGAAAAGGCCGGGGCCAGACTCTCGAGGGCCGGCAGCGCGAGGAGGACCCCGGCACCGCGCAGAAAGGTGCGGCGGTCGCGGGCGAAAGATCTTCCGGATGCCAATTTGTCCATAAGCTTATCGGGATCCTTTCGGGCCAAGAAATATTCGGCTTCGAATCAGACCAAGGAGCAGATCCTGGACACGGTACCCGCTATTCGCGTTCGCATCAAGGATCGCCTCAATCTCGGCGCGGTCGCTGAAACGAACCGGCACACCAGTGGCATAGACCGTGAACTGTCGCAGCAGGTTACGGGCGAGTTGTCTCGGGTTGGCGACGAGGAGGCGCTTGAGATCGTGAACATCCCTGAATTGACGCCCATCGGCGAGTTGACCTGCCGAATCTACCGGCGCGGCAAGAGTGTAACTGAAATCGTGACCGGTCTGATCGATCCCGGAAACTCGTTCTCCCCTCTCCAGCCCGCGGTATCTCGTCCGCCAGGCGCCGAGGACATCGAAACTCTCGAGTGCGATGCCGAACGGATCGAACTTCGCGTGGCAGCCGGCGCAGCTTGCCGATCGGGTATGGAGTGCAAGCGTCTCCCTGATGGTCCGCGCTCCCCGAATATCTGGTTCGACTGCCGGAATACCGGGTGGAGGGGGTGGCGGAGGCTGACCCAGCAAACGATCCGCTACCCACACGCCGCGCAGCACTGGCGAAGTGCTGACACCATTGGCCGACACCTTCAGCAATGCCCCCTGGGTTAGCAATCCGCCATACGGACTGCCTGGTGGGAGATCGACCCGCCTCATCGCCGACCCAACAATTGGAGCGAGACCGTAGTGTCGTGCCAGTCGGTCGTTAGCAAAGGTAAAATCAGCGTCGATCAGGGTCGAGGCCGGCAGATTCTGCCGTACCATCGCGGTAAAGAATGTTCGCGTCTCCAACCCAAGCGACTCAACCAGATAGTCGTCCAGCCGGTACTCCGGAAAGAGCCGGATGTCAGGATCGTCGCGACGCAACGCCCGCAGGTTCAACCAATAGTTGGTGAAGTGATTGACGAATCGATCGAAATTGTCGCTGGTGATCAGGCGTCTGGCCTCGCGCTCAAGGATCGACGATTCCCGCAACCTTCGTTGCGCCGCCAGAGCGAGGAGCGTGTCGTCAGGACGACTGTCGGTGAGAAGGTGTGAGAGGCGACTGGCAATCGCATGGTGATCCCCCTCCTCGCGCGGCTCGCGCAGGTAGATGAAGAGATCCGAAGCGAGAAACGCCTGGTATCCAGCCAGTAACGACTCGGTCAGCGATTCACCAGCGGCCAGCCGATGGAGCACCAGCTTCTCAAACCCGGCGATCGAATCTTCACCAATCGGCTCCCGGGCGGCCAGCCTGATGAAGCGGCGCAAGAGCCGACGTGCCTCAGCCTCTGGCCGTTCTGCCCTCACCTCCGCTCCGTGATGGTCGAAGAGAACGCGGTGGGATGGCGATGGCCAGACCGATGGCGGTAGCGGCCCCTCAAGCTCAAGCCAGTCAAAGACTATTCCCGGCTGACCGCCTGTCGGAAATGGCGGGTAACGGTAGGCCGCAGTCACCCCCTTGACATCCGGCTGGGGTGCCGGCAGTCCGAGCAGCCCGTACTCGATCGTCTGACCGGCAACGAGATGGACCGTCGTCTCGTAGATTCCACCCGCTGGCGTGACGTCGATCATGCCCCCCGTCGAACGGACATCCTCGGCAATATCGTGATTTGTCGGCCGGCGTGAACGAAAGGTCATGGGGACTGGTGCCGTGGCCGGACAGAGCGTAAATCCCTCGAACTGATGACGTGCCCGCGCGGCGAACCGGACGCGATATTGACCTGCCGTCCGGGCTACTATCCCCTGCGGAAAGATCCCATATGGCCAGCCAGGGGATCGAAAAAGCGCCATCGAGATCGTTCGGTCGCGACGGGTCTTGTCGGTCGCGGCCCTCTTCTCCGCCCCGAGATCGATCGCCTGTCCATTGCGGACCCAGAACATGGCTTCCCGCCCCCCGGTTGTCTCACGACCAACCGAGAGCTGCTCACCTTCTGCCCGCTGCACGGTGACTGTCGGCGGCCCCACCCCCTGCGACCGGGCCTCGTTCAGCGCTACCTCGGCCGCGTCCAGATAGGCCGCAAGCTGAATCCGCGACATGTCGAGCGTCTCCGCGACTTTGTTGTGATGGTGGCTCTCCCGATCTTCGGGCAGCTTGTCACGAATATCGAGATTCGGAAGCCTGAGCAGATCCCGCAGATTCTGCTCATACTCATCCCGGTTGAGGCGTCGCAGTGGCCCGCGGCCATTGGCCAGAACATCCCTTCGATCAGCCTCGGCGATTGCAAGCCCGAGCAACCGCAACAGCGTCAGACGATTCTCCTCACCAAAGGAGATGCCTGGGGGAGGCATCTCGCGCCGCTCTACCCGATCGTATAGTTCGATCCAGCGCGCCCGCATCGCGGCATTCGAAAAATCTGGTGAAAGTTCGGCCAGGTCAAGTCCCCCGGCCCGCTGAGGCGCCTGGTGGCACTGACCACAGCTCCTCTCGATCATGCGGGTCAGGGTCCTGACTGATTGCGGGCCGGGCGTCTGCGGGCCGACCGTGGCCTGCGGCGGCAGGCTCATCGGTAACCCGAGCATAAGGATCGCGAAAGTGAGTCTCTTCATCGCCAACACTCTGGAGCGGGATTTGCGGCGGGCCGGGTATTCCGGCGACACCTCCGCGTCGTAATTGACCATCTGGAAACCGACCTGTTCAACGGGAATCGTCGCAAGCCGAAGATCTGACCTGTCGACGACGGGCTGATCTTACTCCCAAATTGATCAAAATTGTAGCCCCGGAAGGAGATGACTTTAAACGTTCTGTTCGGCTTTAGTCAGTGGTGTCAGCTTTGACCCGTGCTTCGACACCGACCAATTGAGAGAAAGATCCCGACAAGTGGCAAGTTCGTCGGGATCTTCCCTTACGTTTATAGTGATCGCAGGTAGGTGATCAGCTGTCCACGTTGTCTGTTTCCAAGCTGATTGTACCGGTTTATTACCTGGGAGGCCTCACCGGAGTGACGCTTGATAGCATCCTCAGGAGTCAGTGACTGACCGTCGTGCATGAAACGATTGCGAGTCCGGAACCCCCAGAGCGGAGGAGTGCGCATCTTGTTGGCCGTCTCTTTTCCTCCGTGCTGGACTATGCCATCTCCGGTTCCGACATTATGAAGCAGAAAATCGGAGTATGGATGGATAGTCCGGTTGCCGAGTGCCTCGGGGACGTGAAACGTGCCACCATTGATGATAGTACCTGGCGGGGCGGTGGTGATGGTCGGAACGTGACAGACCGCGCAGCCGATCTGATTGAAGAGCTGGCCTCCCTGTACGGCCTCGGGGCTGACAGCGAGCACCTGATCACGGGATGGAGCCTTGGTCGCTCGCATAAAGCGCGCAATATTGTCGATATCGTTGTCACTGTCCTCGATGTCCGGAACCACATCGAACTTGGCAACGGAGCGGCCCATCGAGGTATTCTCCTCAGGCAGGAGACGGCTCGTGATTCCAACCTCGTTCAGATAGGCGTCAGCGGTAAAGGAGAGCAGGCTGGCCTGCTGTGCCTTCCAGCCGAAGCGTCCAACCCGGGTCGCTCCCGGAGATTCAAGGATCGGAACCATGATCGCCTGGCCGGCAATTGCCCCCTGGCTCTGCGAAGGCTGACGACTGGCGATATTGAGCAGCGTCTGATCATCGATTGCCTCAATGTAGCCATCGCCGAGGGTGCTGAGCGAGAGACGCTGGCTGCGGATCGTCTCACCCGACGGAACATACTCCTGAATCGATGGATCGATCGCCCGGTCATTGATCAGGGATCCACCTGGAGCTTCGACAAAGCCACCATTCTGATCTCGGTGGCCTGCCCGCAGCACGAGGATCTGGCTGCCTCCCCCAGTCGCGGTGTTCTGATGACATTCGACGCAGGATTGAGCGTTGTAGACGGGGCCGAGTCCGTCATCAATGGTGTCACGCTTCTCGAAGAGTTCGCGATCCTGATCGAAGAAGGCCTGTTCCACCATTCCGTTGGTCTGGTTGTCAAAACCGGTCAGCGCCTCCTGATAGCTCTGACCATCGACGATGCTGGCCAGATCCTGCACCACCAGGGCGAGACAGGCCGCCATCACGAGCCGCTTGATTCTTTTTTGCATTGGTAATTGATCTCCCGCGCTTCAATAAAGTTACGTAAAGGGTAAGTTCGATCGTCAGGCCTCATGACTGATTGGCGAAAACTGCTCCCGCCATCACTACCTGATCTGTTGCTCTATGGTGCGGAGCGTATCAGGAAGGTTGTCCATTGTCACTGGAGAGAACACATTAAAGTAGACTAACGGCCACTGACTGACCACCGCCTCGGAGGTGGGACCACTATTGCCAGGGGTTACATTCGAGAGGGAGATCGGGCAGGCTCACCAGAGGTGAGGTAGGAGAACAGGGGAGCCCCCCCTGTCCCGGATGCTAAATCGGAGCAGGCAACATTGGGAGATTGCATGATGGAATCGCCCCGAATCAGGGACGTTTTTCAATGTTGCCTGTTCCGATGTCGGCTGTCTCTACTTAGTTCGATCGAGCAAACCAGCGGTCGAACTTCAAGTCGTTACAGACGACAGATAAAGAGCTCGCGCTCATAGATCATCTCCGCCGGCAGGCGGTCGTGAAGCTCAATAAAGAGCTCCTCGTGACCAAGCAGCTCTTCCCGCCAGGCGTGGCGATCGAAGGCCTGCAATCGTTCAAACTGTTCACGCGGCAGATCGAGCCCCTTCCACTCGATATCCTCGTAACGTGGCATCCAGCCGATCGGGGTCTCGCGCCCCATCGCGCGACCATTGGCGCGGTCGACAATCCACTTCAGCACCCGCATGTTCTCACCAAAGCCAGGCCAGAGAAACTGGCCATTCTCGTCCTTCCGGAACCAGTTGACGTGGAAGATACGTGGAGTTTCGCTGAGGCTTCGCTGCATCCGGATCCAGTGTCGAAAGTAGTCACCCATGTGATACCCGCAAAAGGGTAGCATCGCCATCGGATCGCGTCGCACCTTTCCAATCACACCCGCCGCGGCGGCCGTCATCTCGGAACCGACTGTGGCGCCAGTGTAGACGCCAGCGCTCCAGTTGAAGGCCTGGCAGACAAGTGGCACTGTCGATGCACGGCGGCCACCAAATACGATTGCACTGATTGGCACTCCCTCCGGGTTCTCCCAGTCGGGGTCGATCGTCGGGCACTGGCTGGCCGGAGCCGTGAAGCGGGCGTTTGGATGGGCGGCTTTTGCTCCGGTCTGTCGGGCAATCTCGGGGGTCCACCGGTTACCCTGCCAGTCGAGGCACTCGGCTGGTGGCTCATCCGTCATCCCCTCCCACCAGACCCCACCCTCGGGTGTCAGCGCGACATTAGTAAAGATCGTATTGCGGGAGAGGGCGGCCATCGCATTCGGATTGGTCTTCATCGAGGTTCCCGGTGCGACACCAAAGAACCCGGCCTCCGGATTTATGGCGCGAAGCCTTCCCTGCTTGTCAGGCTTGATCCAGGCGATATCATCCCCGACCGTCCAGACCTTCCAGCCCTCGAAGCCATCCGGTGGGATGAGCATCGCGAAGTTGGTCTTGCCGCAGGCACTTGGAAAAGCTGCCGTGACATAGGTCTTCTCACCCTGTGGATTCTCGACACCAAGGATCAGCATATGCTCGGCAAGCCAGCCCTCGTCACGGGCGATATTTGAGGCGATCCGAAGCGCAAAACACTTCTTTCCGAGAAGAGCGTTGCCGCCATAGCCGGAACCATAGGACCAGATCTCACGAGTCTCCGGATAGTGAACGATATACTTCTCCATCTGGCAGGGCCAGGGAACATCTTTCTCCCCCGGGTCGAGCGGGACGCCGACGGTATGCATGCAGGGAACAACGCGTTTCTCATCCCGGTCGATCTCACGGTAGACGGGCAGTCCGATCCGGGCCATGATCCGCATGTTGACCACCACGTAGGGCGAGTCGGTCAGCTGCACACCAATCTGGGAGAAGGACGAGCCGACCGGTCCCATGCTGAAGGGAAGGACGTACATTGTCCTTCCACGCATGACACCGTTGAAGAGCCCCTTCAGCTTCTTCCGCATCCGGAATGGATCCTCCCAGTTGTTGGTCGGGCCGGCGCCATCGGGTGAGAGTGAACAGATGTAGGTCCGATCCTCGACCCGTGCGACATCGCTCGCATCTGAACGGGCATGGAAGCAACCTGGCCAGAGATCCTGGTTGAGCCGGGTGAATGTCCCGTTGCGAACAAGGAGTTCGCAGAGTGCATCGTACTCCTCCTTTGAGCCATCGACCCAGTGGATCGACTCCGGCTGGGTCAGACGGGCCATCTTCTCGACCCATTTCAGCAGATTGGTGTTGCGGCTCAATGGCTCGGCCGGGTTACGCCCGTTGACCATTGTCCCGGTCTCAGTCACGGCCTGTTTGTCGGCAGTCAATCTTTCCATGATGGAATCTCCGTTCTCCTTACTAGCTGGTCCGACTTCGCGGACTCTGGGTTGATGGACTACTACTGATTAACAGTTAAGTGGCAAATTATACCAAACCTGAGGGAGCTTGTCCGAACCGGCCCGCGGGGTCGGCAGAACCAGCAGGGCTTTTGCAGGGTCGATATTGAACCAGGCAGAGTGACACAAAATGGCGTTAATGGATGGAGATATCGCAGGCAGGATCTTCTCGCTTCGTGTCAAAATGGCCGGCTGGCTGGGATGCCGACCGATGGGGAAAGAGAGACCGTTTATCCCGCCCCAAAGGGGTGATGGTTTATTGACAGGTCTCTTGGACAGGCATATCATCCCCTCATTGGTCAGGCCGATGAACCTGACCCGGCCCTTTTAAGGAGTCTTCAATTTCCAAAACCCACAGGATACAGAGCTGGAGAAGCAGCTTGCAGATAAGGCAATCAGGGTCAGCATTGATCAGCCCCGGCGGAATAGGTGGTTCAGGGAGACCTGGGGCGCCCGGATCGCCGGGGCTTCTCAGTCCGGACCGATCGGAAGAGGTAGAAGATTGATGTTGAAACGGAGGTTGCGGGGATATCTCGACCTGGTCCAGAGCCGGCTGAATGCCGAGATGCACATTCACCTCGGGCTGTGACCGGATGATCAGGTCTTCAGGGCGGAGCTGGTAGGTGAGGCCGACGGGCGCTTCGACCGGGCCGAAGCGGTTACCGACAGTGCTGCGGTGCGGCGGCGGGTCGAGATGGCCTGATTTCCGCAGCTCTATCTGAAGTGTCTGCGGGCCCCGGTAACTTCGTGGTATGACGTTACGTATGAGCGATTTCAGACAGCGGTGGGCCGATCTGCGCCGGCTTCGCGAAGAGTGCGGCAAGACGACAGCCGAGACATCGACTGTCAGATATTAGAGAGGAACAACCATGCGCCACATTTCGATCCTGAACCGGCTTCTTATTCCGCTGCTTCTTCTGACCGGCAGCCTGAGCCCCGTAGCGAGGCCAATAGCCCGGCCTAACATCGTCTTCATCCTCGCCGATGATCTGGGGTGGGCCGATCTCGGTAGCTACGGCGCCGATCTGCACGAGACGCCACATCTCGACCGGCTGGCCCGCCAGGGAGTGCGCTTTACTCAGGCCTATGCAATGTCGGTCTGCTCACCGACCCGTTCGGCAATTCTGACCGGGAAGCACGCGGCCCGTCTCAACTTCACGATCTGGCGCGAGGGCTCGGTCGGACGTGATGGCGAGGCGATCCGCTCAAAGAATCGCCTCATTCCCCCGGCGACCATCCACAATCTTGGCAGCGACGAGACGACCATCGCCGAACTGCTGCGCGACTCCGGTTACCTGACCTTCCACGTCGGCAAATGGCACCTTGGCGACGCGGCCAACTCACCCGAAAGCCAGGGCTTCGATCTCAACCTCGGTGGAACCCACTTGGGCGCTCCGGCGACCTTCTTCTGGCCTTTTCGCGGAGCCTTTGGCCAGTCGCGTGAATTTCGCTACGTCCCGGGGCTCGGAATTGGAAAGGAGGGACAGTATCTGACCGATCGCTTCACCGATGAGGCATTGCGACTGATCGATGAGGCTGCCGGACGTCCCTTCTTCCTCAATCTCTGGTACCACAATCCGCACACGCCAATTGAGGGAAAGCCGGAACTGACCACCAAGTACCAACAGAGGTTGAAGCCCGGACTCAACCATCAGAACGCGGACTATGCGGCGATGATTGAGACTCTCGATGAGAATGTCGGGCGGCTTATGGCCCATCTCGAAAAGAACGGTCTCGCGGCGCGGACGCTCTTCGTCTTCACCTCCGACAACGGTGGATACGTCAATCAGTACAAGGGGCGGCAAGTGACCAGCAATGCCCCGCTCCGCTCGGGCAAGGGATCTCTCTACGAGGGGGGTGTGCGGGTACCACTGATCGCCTCGTGGCCGGGAGTGGCGGTTCGCGGCGCAGTGATCGATCAGCCGGTCATCTCGATGGACCTCTTCCGCACCTTTGCCGAGGCCGCCGGCGTCAAGGGTGAGACTGGCGTCGACGGTCTGAGCCTCCTGCCATTACTCCGTAACCCGCAGACGAGGCTCGAGCGGGAGTCGCTCTACTTCCACTATCCCCACTACTACCCGACCACTTCACCGGTCAGTGCCGTACGCGAGGGTGACTGGAAGCTGCTCGAATATTTCGAGGATCTGCACATCGAACTCTACCACCTGCGCGAAGATCCGGGCGAGAAGAACGATCTTGCCGGCAGCCAGCCCGCGCAGGCATCACGACTGCGCACCAGGCTCCACGAATGGCGGCGGGCGGTCAATGCCCAGCTGCCATCCGTCAATCCTAATGCGCAGCCGTGATTAAGAGTGGTCTATCTTGCTGCTGCCCAGTATATTGCCTGGCGAACCAGCTGGCGGTAATGTCGATTGAGATGTGCCTGTCGGTCATGGCCGAGCTGAATGTAGACAACACGCGATGCCTGGTGAGGTCCGATCCAGGCGACGGGGCCGTCACTGGTCTGGTCGTCACTGCGTAGCAGTACCCGCGACCGTGGCGAGATCCAGAGGTTACTGTAGGTCTCATCAACGATCCGGAAGCTACCGATCCCCCTCGTCACCGGATGCTGGACGACAGTGGTGATCAGCTGGTCACGGTCGTGAACATAACTCGATGTCCGCCCGTCGACTGGTTCAAAGAGGTAGCGTCCCCCAATCACCTCCTCGACCCACCAGTTCCAGTCGACATTGGCGCAGACAGCGTGATGAAGTGCGACCACCCCCTTGCCGCTCTCGACAAAATCACGCAGGTTGCGCTGCCGGTCCGGGTCAAGGGTACGGACCATATCGTAGAGAACAAGGAGATCGTATCGACCTCGGATATCACCCGTGAAAGCTGCCGGGTGGGGATCGACTGTCACCCGCATCCCCGGGGTATTGAAGACCGAGTAGAACTCGATGTCGTGCAGATGCCCACCCGTCACGAGCAGAACTCTGATCTCCGCCGGTGTCGTCCTCCGGTCGGCCCTGCCCGGCAACTGACCTGCCAGCACTACTGAGGCGAGAAATATCGCGAGGAAAATGCCGATGACAGTGGTGAGCCTGGTCAGAGTTGTCGGGGCGGATACTTCTTCATCCATCCGACGATTCATTGGGGGACTCCTTTTATGACTGCCGGCGGCGGGAACCAGCACCGGCAGCGAATGCCGGTACCCGCATTCTGATGTGAAGCCACAAGTGAACCAGGGCCGCGAGAGCCGGCACTCCGACCAGCAGCCTTGCGCCAGCTCACTTTCCGGCACGGCGGAGGCTGATCAGATTCGCGAAGAGGCGATAGCCACCCTGCACTCCGGCTGGGAGCTGACGGTAAAAGGCGTAAGCGGCATAGGTGAAGGTTCCCTTCCCGTAGCGCGTAAAGAGCAGCCCACCGCGTTGTGGTGGCTGCTCACGGTCGTGACATTCGAGAAGTGGCGTGTAACGATCATCCCACCGACTCATCCACTTCGAGCCGCGTTCCTCGACCCAGCCGTCGAAATCGGCGGCCGTAATACGATTCGGCCAGTTGAAGATCGGATTTGTCGGATCGAGAATCGTCACCTTCGAGAGCTCCTCCGAGACCTCCTCGGCGCGGGCCGTCAGTTGGTATGGCCACGGGCCATAGGGTGCGGCATCGAACTCCTGGGTCTGGTACTGATAGATCAGGTTTCCTCCGCGCTCGGCATACTCAAGCAGTCTTCGGTGATAGGATTTGAGATCATCTCTCACCGCCGTCGCGCGAATACCAACCACTATGGCGTCATATTGATCCAGATCAGCGCTGGCCAGATCGCTCGATCCCAGCATCACAACCCGGACGCCAAGTTGGGCGAGCGAAGCCGGAACCTCGTCGCCGACCCCCATGACATACCCGACGCTCAGGTTTGGAGCAATTGTGACTTCAACTCCGCGGACTGTCATCATCGCCGGTCGGTAGAGGTGACGGGGTTCAAGATCACGGTGTGAGATCACCTGATACCCCTCGCTATACTCACGTCCATTGATGTCGGCGACCGCTTCGATCTGATAGTCGAGGCCGGGCTCAGCCCGGGCCACACTGACCCGAAAAGTGAAGTTACCTGCCTCGCCTTCGCCCGCAAACTTAAAGTCCTGCACCGCTGGCACCGAGCTCCAGCCAGCTGGCAGTCTCAGTCGGACCCGGCCGGTCGCCGGCCCCTTGAGGTTGTTGGAGAGACTGACGACAAGGTCGATTTTACTACCTCCGGCAGCCACTGGAACCACTCCGACACGTGGAGTGAGCGCGACGTTTAGCGCTGGGGCAATCGTCAGCAACCGTCGCTGCTCCCCCCACGGACGATCGATAAAGACGGTCTGTGCCGGCTGGATGAAAGTAAAGGCGACCCCCTCAACCTTGTAA
>JBEGMZ010000074.1:0-5664 GCA_041182745.1 Acidobacteriota bacterium | reverse complement strand
GTTCATCCACCGTGAGAAGTTTGGTCACCTCTCGGTCGGTGCTCCGGCCGATATCGCCGTCTTCCGACTCGAGCGCGGCCAGTTCGGATTTGTCGACTCTGACAAGTTTGTACGCCAGGGAGACAAGCGTCTGACCTGTGAGATGACCGTTCTTGGCGGCAACGTAATGTGGGATCTCAACGGGCTGAGCAGTGATCCGTGGGACAAGAAGTAATTAAATACCGGGTGGTGGAGACTGGCCTCCGCCACCCGGCTGTTGACGGCGATCTGATTACTCGATCTGTTACTTGACCAGTTTGAGCGTTCCGAACGATTCAGGAACGTGGTAAGTCGGACTGTTGGTTGGCTGCCAGGCGATGTGTTTACGCCGTGGCCCAGCGCCACCAGAGCCTCCCGGCCCCTGAATTCGATAGAAGTTGATCCGCATGGTGTTGCCGCTCATCGCCGGCCGTTGATCGATCTTCGCCAACGGAATACTCATCTCACCGTACCAGACCTTCTTTGCCTGGTCGATGCGGGCCTTGACCTTGTATCCGGAGTTCCACCCGACGTTGTGATTAGGAGGATCGGTCGAACGATCGATGTCGAGGTCAACCCATTCGCCCTGCGGCGAGACCTGGAACTCGGTATAGTGCTTGATATTCGTGAAATCGGTACCGATGAAAGCCTCGGCGACATCCCATTCCCAGAGCTTGTCGGTCTCAGTGGTCGTCGACGGTTTGGCGATCAGATTGAGCTCTTCGTAGGGGCAGATGAAGAGCAGGTAGAGATTGCGCCCGGTCCAGCGCGATCGGATCTCGGTCCGGTGGCTGGGGACCAGCTCTCCCCGCTGGTCACGCTCAGTAAAGACACCGCGAACATTGCGCCAGTGGGGAGCCTCCGGATTCGCGGTCAGGGCGAACTCTCCCGCCGAACGCACACTCTCAATCGTCTTTGTCTCCTGGGCGAGAGCGATTGGCATACTGAACAGGCCGAGCAGGCACCAGACAAGCGCAGTCTTCATCACTAGGTTCATTGTCTCTCCTCTTCAAAATGACAGGTTCAAAAGATTCACATCGGAACTATCGAGTTAGGGTTGCCAGCCGGTACATCATGCCTTTGCTCGCAGGATTTGTCATCCTTGCCACCTCCCGGTTCCTGGTCACGGCACAACCGATCAGGGTTGAAGAGAGCCGCTACGCCATGGGAAGCCTCTACGTTATCGAGGCCTGGGGAGAGGATCGCGAGCGGTTGCGGAAGGCGCTCACTGACGCTCTCGACGAGGTCGACCGGCTCGATCAACTCCTAAGCCACTACAAGCCAGAGAGCGAGCTCTCGCGAATCAACCGTGAGGCGTGGCCAGGACCGGTAACGGCCGATCCGGAACTCTTCGATCTTCTTGAGGCGTCACTTGCCTACAGCCGCACCTCCAGCGGTGCCTTCGATGTCACCGTCGGGCCTTTGATGCGCGCCTGGGGCTTCTTTCGTGGCGAGGGACGATACCCCACCGACTCCGAACGGCGTGAGGCCCGCGCCCGCATCGGCTATCGAAAGGTCAGGCTCGATCGACTCGCCCGGACCGTCACCTTTACTCACCGCGGGGTCGAGTTCGACCTTGGCGGAATCGGCAAGGGCTATGCCGTCGACCGTGCCGGGGCGATCCTCCGTCGCGCCGGTGTCAACTCGGCTCTCATCAGCGCCGGTGGCAGCTCGATCCTCGCCATCGGCCATCCCCCCGGCCTGCCCGCCTGGACGATCAGCCTGCAGGATCCCGGCGGCTCGGAAAAACCGGCCCTCGCCATTCAACTGCGGGACGAGGCCCTCTCCGTCTCCGGCAGCGCCGAAAAGTTTTTTGTTCTCAACGGCCGACGCTACTCGCACATCATGGATCCTCGAACCGGCCATCCCGTCGAATCGATTCTGAGCGTCGCCGTGATCAGCCGAACCGGAACCGATGGTGACGCCCTCGACAACGCCTTCTTTGTCCTTGGACCAGGCCGTACGAGCGCTCTCAAGAGAAGATATCCGGTCCGAGAGGTGATCTTCTTTCTTCCCCACCCAACAAAAAGATGGCGCATTGTTCGCCGCTAAGCGGCTATGCATAAACCAGCGAGTTGAATTGACCACATTCCGCTCTGACCGACCCTGATCTGACATCCTTGCGCTCCGCTGGTGGTATGGTATGAGCCGAACCTTGCCGCCATCCGGAGGGGCAGGGCTTGTGCTGGCCCCGGTTCCCGAGCAGACGGCTCACACTCGAAGCGCCATGGGCAGAAATAGTCCGATTGAATCAGCCTGCGGGGTAGTAGTCAGCCAGATTTTTCGCGTTGAGAAAGACGTGCTGAATATGGACCATTGGCGGGACAGCCTCGCCGGCCAGTATCTTCAGAACGAGTGGAATGATCTGCTCACCATATTTTTCAGGGAAAAAACCGACCGAACCAATCAGGCATGAGTTGGGAGCGAGCATCTCCACGCGGGCTGAAGGGGTAGCGGCCTGTCCGGCGATGGCGGTGTTCCGGCTATTGCGGTTCAGCTCACGACAGATCTGCGCGACTCCGACTGCCGACGGATCGGTCACGCTGGAGATCAGTACGCGCGATTCCTGGGGAAGTTCGACCAGCACAGAGCGGGCGATGCGGAGCCCTTCTTCGACTGTACCGGTAGACGAATGATAACTGACGCTGCTCTCCGGCAGATCGGGAATTACCTCCTCGATGCCGTGCAATGCACCAGTCAGTCGAGCACGCGGCAGTGGTCCGGCCTGTGAGAGTTCAAGCAACAGAACCTGATCGACTTGGCCGCCCCAGTGATCGCGGGCGTGCCCGCCCAGTGCTCGACCTGCCAGCAGGCCGGCCCGGTAATTGTCCGCCCCAAAAAAGACAGCTCCGGGTTGTGGGATGTCGATCGCGAGGCAGGGGATATGGGCTTCGGCGAACTTATGGCCAATAACAGGGGCGATACGCTCGTTGACCTGGAATTCGATGACGAAGTCTACTCCCTGCCGCACGAACAGCTCCGCATTACCTAGTGCCGTCGTCTCGTCGTTCTCATTGTCCGCCACGATCAGTTGCACCCCGTGGCGTTCGGCGGCCTCCTCGAGCCCCTGCAAGACGGCGCGCGAAAATTCGAGACGCCCCCACTGCATGGCGAAACCAACCCGGTAACGTTGAGTGCGATTAATCCGGTGATACTTCTTCGTTCCCGCCAACCGGCGCACCCAACCTTTATGCTCCAACGTTTGCAGCAGTCGGTACGCATAGCTCGGTGAGAGATTCGCGCGCGCAGCAATCTCCGTCAGACTTAGCTCATCTTCCTGTCGCCGAAACGTATCCAGAACATCAAGCGCTTTCATCACTACATTAATGTAGGGCGAACTGTCACCTTTTGATCCGCTCATAATGGGCTTAACTATGACACCAAAATTCTAAATTGTCACTTTTACTATTCTAGGAAAATTATTTATCTAATAGCAAAAATCTTGACCATAATGCTGAAATGTGGTTTGTTTGGGTGGCTTTGCTGGAATAGCTGGAGCAGTTAGACCTCAAATCGGGCTACGCGGAACAGGATTCTTTACCAAATACATCTTTTCGGAAGAGGCGCAAAAAGACGGGCGCAGTGGCAGAGTTGGTCTCATGCTGTCGGTGTCATGCCGTGGAAAGATTGCCTGATACAAACCACCAGCCGGAGAAGATTCGTGCAAATAGATTGAGCTCAATCATCATTGGCTCACTAAATGGGAGAAAACAGAATGCATTTTAAGAGTGCTATCAGGATATTGCAGCTTTGTGGGTTGCTGCTATGTGCCAGCGTGTTCATTGCGGCTCAGACCGTCACCGGATCGATCAGTGGTAGCGTCAGGGATGTGAGTGGCGCGTTGATCTCCAATGCGAGCATCAGACTGACGCAAACCTCCACGGGGGTGACACGTGAAGGTGTGACAAACGACAAAGGGGACTTTGTCTTCTCGGCAGTCGTGAAAGGAGAATATACGTTGACCGTAGCGGCGCAGGGATTCAAAAACTCTGAGCGGCAGGGGATCGTACTGAGTTCGGCGGAGTACCTGTCGGTGGGGGCGATTACGCTGGAGGTTGGCGGGGTTGGTGAGAGCGTGACTGTGACGGCGCAGACAGAGATGGTGCAGACAGCGAGCGCCGAGCGTTCGGGGACGATCACCAGCGATCAGGTCGACAATCTGTTGCTGCTCGGACGAAACGTGAAATCCCTTGCCGCGCTACTGCCTGGTGTCGTTGAAACCAGTGATGAGGAAGGGCTGACGCGCAATTTTAATCTGAATGTGCAGGGCAATCGCAACAGTACAAACAGCGTTTCAGTCGACGGTATCACGCTCAATGCCTTGGGGAACAACAACAACGCCGTCGTTACCGTGAGCCAGGACGCAGTGGCCGAAGTCAAAGTCCAGTTATCGAACTATCAGGCTGAGTATGGACGGATGTCGGGCGCAAATATCACGATCATCACCAAATCAGGGACGCGGCAATTCCACGGTGGTGGATCCTATTTCAAGCGCCATGAGCAGTTCAACAGCAACAACTTTTTCAGCAACCGCTCAAACCTGAAACGACCGCGTTATCGGTACAACGTCTGGAATTACAATATCGGCGGGCCGGTCGTGATACCGGGGACGGGCTTCAACAAGAACCGCGACAAGCTCTTTTTCTTCTTCAATCAGGAATGGTGGCCGCTTGAAGTACCACAGGCAGCGCGGCAGATCACCGTCCCCACGGCACTCGAGCGGGCGGGCGATTTTTCGCAGACGACCGATGTTAACGGCTCCAAGGTTTACATTCGTGATCCGCTCAAAACCGGGGTCTGCAGCGCCACCAGTCAGGCAGGCTGTTTCGACAACAACATCATTCCGGCCAATCGCCTGGATGCCAATGGGCTGGCGTTACTGAAGGTGATGCCGCTGCCCAATTTCACTAATCTGGCCATCACCGGACGGCGTTATAATTATATCAATGAGACGACGAACAACACCCTGCAGCGTGTCGAAACCGTGAAGATAGACCTGCATCCTAACGCGCAGAACCATATTGCCTTTACCCACTCCGGCAACCTCGACAAACAGGCCGGGTACTACAATATCCCCGCTGGTGGCGGGACGAACTTTCCCTTTCTGCGGCAAACCTTCATTACTGATGGAAAGGTCTGGTCGGGCCGCTATCAGCGCATTTTCAGCCCGACACTGGTGAATGAATTCACGGCCGGGTTTTCCAATCGAGCCGAGATTTCCAAATATTCGGCCGATGAGTTCAACCGCCGGGTCAGTCGTACCGGCATCGGCTATGGGCTGGGGCAGCTCTCGCCATCAGCAAATCCATTGGGTGTCCTGCCGAACGCGTCGTTTGGCGGTGTGTCACAGGCGGCAACGATCAATCTCGAAGGGCGCTTCCCATTTTTTGGTTCGCATAAGATCCTGACGATCGCGGACAACATTACCTATACACGTGGTGCGCATACGTTGAAGGCGGGCGTGTATATTGATCGGATTTGGCGTAATGCCAGCAATATCGTCACGTTCAATGGCAGTTTTGATTTTGGTCAGAACGCCAACAATCCATTCAACACGCAACACGCCTTTGCGAACGCGGCGGCTGGCTATTTCAATGCTTACAGTGAGGCTACGACGCGTCCGTTCTATCTTTTCCGCGTCAGCAA
>JBEGMZ010000073.1:0-6649 GCA_041182745.1 Acidobacteriota bacterium | reverse complement strand
GTTGGTCACGAGGCGGATGTGGCGGTTTTGCAGAAGAAGGCGCCGCTGACGGCAGGGGCAGGCGATCCGATGAGGCGTGAGCTGGAAGGGATGGGGGTCGTTGCCAGCTCCTACGAGCCACTTGAGATCAGGTTCAACCAATTCAAGGCACCAATGCCCGGCCGTTACCGTCTCAGGTTGATGGCCCACAGTTTCTGGGCCGGGCCGCAGGAAGGCGATCAGTGGTGGCATCCGAGCCGCGAGGTAGCATCGGCCGGACGGACAGTGGAGCCGGTAACTCTCTATGCCGAGATTCCGCCACGCCAGATGCGGTTACTGGGAACCTTCGATGTGACACCAGAGCCGGGAGTGCAGGAGATGGAGGTTGAGCTGCTGACGGGCGAGACGATCCGACCTGACGCCGTGCGCCTCTTCCGCTCACGTCCGCCGAACTGGCGGAATCCATTGGCGCAGCGTGACGGTCAGCCCGGAGTGGCCTTTCGCTGGCTGGAGGTTGAGGGGCCGCTCGACGATGAATGGCCGGGGCCCGGGCATCGCCTCCTCTTTGACGACCTGCCATTGCGACAGAAGGGGGCTGGCACCATCGAAGTGGTGCCGAACGACCCGCAGGCAGACGCCGAGAGGCTTCTGCGCCGTTTTATGAGACGGGCCTACCGCCGCACGGATGCCTTCAACGAGTCCGACCTGCAGCGTTTCAGCCGGTTGGTTGAGTCGACGATGAAGAGCGGCGGGAGCTTTGTTGACGGGATGATCACCGCCTATGCGGGAGTACTCTGCTCTCCGGCCTTCGTCACAATCGAAGAGCGGCAAGGCTGGCTCGACGATGAGGCGCTGGCGTCGCGACTGGCGCTCTTTCTCTGGAATACCGCTCCTGATGAGGCAGAGCGACGCCGGATCCTCCCGCCGGGAGGGCGACGTGATCCCGAGCGGCTGCAAGGTCAGGCGGAGAGGATGCTCGATGATCCGCGAAGTGAGCGCTTTGTTGTCAGCTTTCTCGACCACTGGCTCGACCTGCGCCGGGTCGGTGAAACTTCGCCCGATGAGCTGCTCTACTGTGACTACTATCTGGACGACTATCTGGTCGAATCGGCAGCCGCGGAGAGCTACGCCTTCTTCAGCGCTTTGGTGCGCAGCAATCTTCCGGCGCGTCACCTCGTCGCCTCCGACTTTGCGATGATCAACGAGCGGCTGGCGGCCCACTATGGAATCGACGGAGTGAAGGGGTCCCGGATCCGGCGGGTCAACCTGCCAGTCGACTCGGTTCGCGGCGGCCTGCTGACCCAGGCAAGCATTCTCAAGGTCACCGCCAACGGGACGACAACTTCACCGGTGGTGCGCGGAGCCTGGGTGATGGAGCGGATTCTTGGTCGGAAGGTCCCCCCGCCCCCGCCCTCGATACCGGCCGTTGAGCCGGATACCCGCGGAGCAACCACCATACGGCAGCAGCTCGAGAAACATCGAACGCTGCCATCGTGCAACAGCTGCCACGCGAAGATCGACCCGGCCGGCTTTGCACTCGAAAATTTTGACATCTTTGGCGCCTGGCGTGACAAATACCGTGCGCTGGCCAATGGCGAGAAGGCTCCGGGCATTGGGAAAAACGGACAGCGCTTCGCCTTCCGCTACCTGCAACCGATCGATCCGGCGGGAACCCTCCCCGACGGCCGAGGATTCCGCGACATTCGCGAGCTGAAGCGGCTGCTGGTCGCCGACGAACGGCAGATCGCACGCAACCTCGTCGAGCGGCTGGTCGTCTTTGCCACCGGAGCGCCAGTTCGTTTCAGTGACCGTCCGGTGATCGAGGCCATTCTTGATCGTGCCGCGCCCGAAAACTATGGCGTCAGATCACTGATTCGTAATATCATCACCAGCGAAATCTTTCGCCAAAAGTAGTTCCATCAGGCAGCGCCAGAGTTAGCGACCGAACCGAGGTCAGAGGAGGCATTGAGAGATGAATAGCGCAAACATATCCCTTGGAAGAGCAATCGGGCGGCGCAGTTTTCTGCGCGGCGCCGGAGTGGCGATGGGGCTTCCGCTTCTTGACGCGATGGTCCCGGCATTTGCGAGAGCCGAATCGAAGCCGCCAGTGCCACATCGGCTCTTCGCGATCTGCAACAATCTTGGGGTCCTGCCGTGGCACTTCTTCCCGGCGGTCGAGTCGGCGGGGTTCGGCTATCAGCTCTCGCCCTACCTTGAAGAGTTGCGCGCCCACCGCGACAACTTTACCGTCCTGAGCGGAGTTTGGCATCCGGACGTCGATGCCGGTCACCCGGCCGACAACTGCTTTCTGACCTGTGCGCCGCGTCCAAGCAGTGGCGGGTTCCGGAATACCATCTCGCTCGATCAGTTCGCGGCCGAGCGAATCGGCAATCTGACGAGGTTCCCCTCCCTCTCGATTGGCGTCAATATCCAGCAGGGTCAGCACAGCCTCTCGTGGACCAGTGGCGGAGTAATGATCCCATCGGAGGACAAGCCGGGTGAGGTCTTCAAGCGGCTCTTTGTCACCGGGACGCCTGCCGAGGTGGCGGCCCAGGTGCGTCGGCTCGCCGTCGGCCAGAGTGTGATGGACGCGGTCGCCGAACAGACACGTCGGCTCCAACGGCGGGTTGGCACACGGGATCGGGCCCGGCTAGACCAGTACCTGACCGGCGTTCGTGATCTCGAGAACCGGATTGGCCAGGCGGCGCAATGGGAAGAGCGGCCCAAGCCGGTCGTTACGGCTGCGACTCCATCCGACGACCTCCCGACACGTGACTATTTTGAAAAGGTCCGTCTGATGTACGACCTTGCCCGTCTCGCCTTTGAGACCGACTCGACCCGGCTGGTCGCGCTGATGCTCGACAGCGTCAACTCACCGGCGATCCGGATTGGCGATGAGACAATGAGCGACAGCTATCACGCCATCTCCCATCACGGACGCAATCCGGAGAAGCTGCGGCAGCACGAGGTCGCCGATCGGATGCAGATGCGTGAACTCAATCGGCTCTTCACCGATCTGAAGGCACGGCCCGAGGGTGGAGGAACCCTGCTTGATCAGACGATGGTACTGTATGGCACAAACCTTGGTGACGCCAACCGGCACGTTACAACCAACCTGCCAACCCTCTTCGCTGGTGGTGGCTTCAGACACGGCCAGCATCTCGCATTCGATCGGGAGCGTAACTATCCCCTGCCCAACCTTTTCGTGAACATCCTTCAACGGCTGGGGATCGAGGCTGACCGCTTCGCGACGAGCACTGGCACCGTGCGTGGACTCGAGATGCTCCGGTAGCGAGCTGATCGGCGGAAATCGTGACTCCATTCGATCGCAAGCCAGGCAGGCGGCCCTGGCTTGCGTCCTGTCAAGCAGTCTGCGGTCCGGACCTGACCCACCAACGCTGAAAAATTTGATTTTTCTTATCGATCCGCACGAAATCTATTTCATTGGGATACGGGTTGGTGTACCATCCGCGACGAGTAATAGAATCAGGATCGAATACAAGACTTTAACAAGTACATCCACAAGCATCACACATTGTCACCCACAGGACACTGGGACATTGTTGGGCCTTTTGGTTGCCCAAGAGTAGACCGATTGCCCTGTCAAAGTGTCGATTATTATTGACTGCGTGATTTACGGTTGTGGTATGCCTGCATTCTCCGTAACGAGACGGGCATAAACTGAACCAAAGGAGTTGCTCATGGAGATTGAACGTGAGGCCTATTCGCAGGCGATCCGATCGGATTACAGCGATCCGACGTGCAGAAGTGGCCGTGTCGTCTACCGTCGTACCAGGCGTCCAGCCCTCCCATCCCGTCAGATCTTCAACACCAGCGAGATCAATGACTGCATCAACCAGAAGGGTTGGTCAGATAGTAGTCTGTTCAGCAAGCTCTATCCGCAGCTCTGCGAGATCTCGCACCGCCAGCTCCGCCGGGGGTGGCGGGGTGAGACGCTGGAGACCAGAGAGCTGGTCAGTGAACTTTACCTCAGGCTCCTCCGTGTCAACCTGCCGTACATACAGAATCGCGCCCATTTCTTTGCGCTCTGCGCGCGCACTACACGGAGAATCCTGATCGATCGTGTTCGACATATGCAGTCCATCATTAACGGTGGTGGGATTAAGTTTGTCTCGATCCATGAGTCGATCAAAGCAGTCGAGTGCGCCTTCGACGATCTATTGCGACTCGACCAGGCGATGAAAAGACTTCGGCGTTACGATTCGTGGCTCCACCTGGTAGTCAGCATCCATCTATATCTTGAGATGACTATCTCGGAGACCGCCGAGGTGCTAGAGGTGAGCGAGTCCAAGGTCAAGTCCGACTACAGGTTCGCCAGGGCCTGGCTCAAGAACGAGCTCTCCTGACAAGCTGGAGGCTTTGCCGCTTATGTCGAGTGATGAGAACGAGAAAGTCCGCTACATCTTTGATGAAGTCGTTGATCTGCCAGCTGAAGAACGAGACGCGCGGCTGGAAGAGCTGTGCGGTAATAACCTTAACCTGCGGCATAAAGTCGAGCGAATGATCGTGGCGCACCACCACGATAATGATAGCCTTCCACGGCCTGGCCAGATCGTGGCGGAGGGAATCGGACTGGCAAAACCACTGAATGGCCAGACGATCGATCACTTCCGGATTCTTGACCTGATCGGTGAAGGCGGAATGGGCCAGATCTATGAGGCTGAAGACCTCCGCCTTTCACGCCGGGTGGCGATCAAATTTCTCCCCGCCGGTCTCTCAAGGCGATCCGAGCTGACCAGGCTCTTCCAGAACGAGGGCCGAATTGCAGCCGGGTTGAAACATCCCAATATTGTAACGATCCACGATATTGGCAATAAGGATGGCTACCATTTCATCGTCATGGAGCTTATCAAGGGAATAACCCTTCGCCAGCACCTGCAGGAACGAAAACGGCTTGAAGTCGATGAGGTCTGTCGACTGTCCACTCAGATCCTGAGCGCCATTCGCAGAGCGCATCACGCCGGCATCTTCCACTGCGACATCAAGCCCGAAAATGTGATGCTGGAAGAGTCTGACCCGGCTGATGGGACAGGGAACAACGTCAAGGTGCTCGACTTTGGACTGGCAAGATTCGGGATGGCTCTCAGCAAGGAAGAGTCATCGCACCAGCGCGGAACGCCAGAATATACCTCGCCGGAACAGAAGAAGGGATCTTCGGTCGACGCAAGGTCGGATATCTTCAGTTTTGGCGTGATGCTGCACGAGATGGTCTACGGGATCCGTCCCGCCAAAGTAGTCGCAAGAGCTGCCGATGTTCCGGAAGAGCTGGCGGGGATCATCCGGCGTTGCATCGCCGAGAGTCCGGATGAGCGATTTCAGACGGCGTCCGAACTGCTCGCGGCGATCAATTCGTTCAGTAGTAACATCAGGAGACGGAGGTTTCCCGTTCACGTGTTCAAGCGACAGGAGGTCGTGACCACGATGATGCTCTGCCTCCTCGCGGCGGTGACGGTCGGGGTGATTGCGCTGATCCCAACGTCATCGATCAAATCGAACATCGTGACACCTGTGACAGAGATCACCCCGAGCCAGTGGGCGGATCTGACGCCGGACGGAAAGCAGATTGTCTTTGATCAGGAGAGTAAAGGACTGCGAAGTATCTGGGTGTTCGATCGGCGGGTCAACGCCAAACGCCAGATCATCGAGCCGCGTGATGCGCGCTATCGCTGGCCGACTATCTCGAATGACGGCCGCTATCTTTACCTCGTACGGACTAAGGATGGGGCTGGTGGGACGCCGAACGTCCTGATCCGTGTTCCAATGGCAGGCGGACCGGTCGAGACGATCACTTCCGGCATCGGCAGCCCGATCGGGCTTTCACCCGACGGGCAGAGTTACGCCCACGTCGTCGAAAACCTGCCGCAAGGGTACAGTGACCTCCGGGTCGGAAGATTTGATGGATCGAAAGAGAAAGTGCTCATTTCACGCCGAGTGCCCTCCGCCTACACTCTCGACGGTCCGGTCTGGTCGCCTGACGGCAAAACTATTGCCACGACCTTCTGCAATGAAAATAACGGCATATACTTTGACGCCGTTGGGATCGATGTCGAGACCCTCCACGAGCGAACATTGACCGGCTGGAGGTGGGGACATATTCTGGGTATCAAATGGCTGCCGGATGCGAGGCTGGTCATTCACGCGAAGGAGAAAGGCAGCGACCCGCGGCACCAACTCTACCTGGTAGATCCTCGTTCAAAAGAACAGCCAAAACCCATCGATTCCGGTGTCGATTATCGTGGTCGGCCTGGCATCAGTGCCGATTCAGGCGAAATATTATCAGTTTACGGTGACACGAAGACCAGTTTCTGGGTCAACTCGCCTCTCCTGCCCGAAAAGTTCTTTCCGGTCGAGACCGGACTTTCCTCTGACAGTACAATGGACGGCTACGAGGGGGTCGACTGGCTCGGGTCTGGTCAGCTTGTCTACACTTCAAGGCAGAATAGGTACGAGAACATCAGTGTGGCCGACCTGAAAGGCAATGTCCGTCAGATCACGGCATCCCCATCCAATAATCGGTATCCAGCCGGATCCGTCGATGGGCGCTACGTGGTCTTCTCTTCCGATCGGACGGGCCAGTCTCACATCTTCCGCATGGATAGCGATGGAAGTAACCAGATCGAGCTGACCAGGGGGTTCAACGATATGGATC
>JBEGMZ010000072.1:0-3168 GCA_041182745.1 Acidobacteriota bacterium | reverse complement strand
GGAGTGTGACGACTGCGGAGGATATCTTAAACCGGCGACCATCTCATTTGGCCAGTCGATGCCGGCCCTCGCTCTTGAGCTGGCAGTCAACGCCTGTTTGACCTGTGAGCTGCTGATTGTCGCAGGTTCCGCGCTGGAGGTCTATCCGGCGGCCAGCCTTCCCGAGGTGGCCAAGAGGTCGGGGGCGTATCTGATCATCATAAACCGCACCCCAACCTCTTTCGACCAGCTGGCCGACCTCGTCATTCGCGAACCGATCGGCCTCAGTCTGCCTCGACTGCTTGACCTGAACTGACCTGCCGGGAGATCAGTCGACGATCTTCACGCTGGTCATCTTGTCGCCCACGCGGATTGAGTCGACCACCGACTGACCCTCAGTGACGCGCCCGAAGACAGCGTAGTTGCCATCAAGAAACGAAGCGTTTCCGAGGGTGATATAGAACTGCGAACTCGCGCTGTTGGGATCCGAGGATCGGGCCATGGCTACTGCTCCGGCCTCTCCGTGCCGTAGGTTTGGCGTCACTTCGAGCGGGATCCGTTTCTCACTTCCACCCATTCCGTTTCCAAGAGGACAGCCCCCCTGGATGACAAACCCCGGCTCAACCCGGTGAAAGTTGAGCCCATCGTAAAAGCTGCTCTCGGCCAGACCAATAAAATTGGCCGTCGTAATCGGAGCCAGATCCTCGTAAAGCTCAAACCTGATCGTCCCCTTTGCCGTCTCGATGACAGCCGTGCGATTCTTCTTTTCGGACATCCTTACTCCATCTCGGTTGGTTGTTGGTTGGTGATAGGGGTGGTTGTCGGCTTGTCATCCGAGTGCCGAGTCTCCACCAAAAATAAATCTATCGATAGCGAGGGCAACCCCATCCTCTGAATTTGAAGCGGTTACCGCAAACTCCATCTGCCGCAGCTCCTCCTCGGCATTGGCCATTACCACGCCGACCCCGGCATAGCGCAGCATCGTCAGATCATTATGGTTGTCGCCGATCGCCATCACCTGCGCCGGATCAAGGCCATTGAGTCGCGCCATTGCGGCGAGGCTTGCCCCTTTCGAAGCCGTCAGGCTCAGTGCGTCGAGAATCGTCAGGTTGGTCGACCGATAGCGTGTCTTGAAGATCTGAATCCGTCCGGCAAGGAGCCGCGTCAAATGATCGGCAAAGTGATCCAGCGGATCGCAGGGGCCGGAGAACATCATCTGGATCGGTGAGTGATCGAGATACTCGACCAGATCGGTGACCTCGACAACCGCCTCACGATAGCGCTCAAGGTAGCGTCGCAGCGCCACATTCGCCTCGGAGATACCCTCAAGCACCACCTTCCCCAGACCGTGGGGATCATCGCAGCACAACAGGTCGATACCGTGGCTCCGTCCAACCAGAACTATTTCGCGGGCGATATCGCGATCAAGCGGATGGTAATCGATGGTCCTGAGGGTCTCGACATCTTTTGTCAGGGCTCCATTGTGGGAGACGAGAGGAAGATCGAGCTCCATTTCGCGAAGCAGCGCCCGGGCCGATCCAAAGCGTCGCCCCGTCACCAGCACTACCTGCACTCCGGCCTCACGTGCACGCTCGATCGCGAGACGGTTACGCGCCGTCAGTTCCCCCTCCGGCGTCAACAAAGTCCCATCAATATCGAGTGCGAGCAGCCTGATTGAAGACATAAATACAGCTGTCAATCTACCACCCACTGTGACCAATATCAAACACTGTCTTTTCGCTCAGACTTGCCTTTCCCAATGGTTTACGAGTAGCATCCCGCTCATGAAGAAGAGAGCTCTGATTACTGGAATCACCGGCCAGGATGGCAGTTACCTCACCGAGCTGCTCATCAGCAAGGACTATGATGTTTTTGGCATCATCCGCCGTGCCAGCACCTTTAATACTGAGCGGATTGATCACCTCTACCGTGACCCGCACAGTCAGGGGGCGAGGCTGCACCTGGTCTACGCCGATCTTAATGACGCAAGTTCTCTCAACAAGGTTCTGCGGGATGTTCAGCCCGACGAGATCTACAACCTTGGGGCCCAGTCACACGTTCGCGTCAGTTTTGATATTCCCGAATATACCGCCGAGATCGGTGCCCTTGGCACGCTGCGCCTGCTTGAAGCCATTCGCGAGACCGGACTTCGTCAAACGCGATTTTACCAGGCGTCATCTTCCGAGCTTTACGGCAAGGTGCAGGAAGTTCCCCAGCGCGAAACGACCCCCTTCTATCCGCGAAGCCCATATGCCGTCGCCAAGCTCTACTCCTACTGGATTACCGTCAACTACCGAGAGAGCTACAATCTTTTCGCCTGTAACGGCATCCTCTTCAACCACGAAAGTCCGCGTCGTGGTGAGACTTTTGTGACCCGAAAGATTACCCGCGCCGCGGCAGCGATCAAACTCGGCCTCCAGTCTAAACTCTACCTTGGCAATCTCGACGCCAAGCGTGACTGGGGCTTTGCCGGCGACTACGTCGAGGCGATGTGGCTTATGCTGCAGCAGGAGCAGCCGGAAGACTTTGTTATCGCCACGGGCGAGACCCATTCGGTGCGTGAATTTCTCGACGAAACTTTCAGTTATCTCGATCTCGACTGGAAGGAGTATGTCGAAATTGACCCCCGTTATTTTCGTCCGGCCGAGGTCGATCTGCTGATTGGTGACTCGACGCGAGCGCGGCTGAAGCTTGGATGGAGACCACGGGTATCGTTCCGGGAGCTTGTCCGGATGATGGTCGATTCGGATCTCGAACTGGCGCGTAAATCGGCCGGACCGGCGGTCTCGACGAGGAGTTGATGATGAACGATTTTCCCTATCGACGGGTGGTTGTAACCGGAGGGTCCGGGTTCCTTGGTTCCTATGTCACGCGGCGACTCCGTGAGCGAGGAGTCGAAGAGGTCTTTGTTCCGCGAAGCAGCGACTATGACCTGGTAGCGATCGACCAGGTGCGCCGTCTCTATGACGATGCCAGACCGGATCTTGTCATCCACATGGCGGCCGTGGTTGGCGGGATCGGGGCCAATCGTGCCAATCCGGGCCGCTATTTCCACGACAATCTCATGATGGGAGTCCAGCTGATTGAAGAGGCGCGTCGGCGGGCGATCCCAAAATTTGTCGCGCTCGGAACCATCTGTGCCTACCCGAAGTTTACGCCGGTTCCGTTCCGCGAGGAGGATCTCTGGAA
>JBEGMZ010000071.1:0-5869 GCA_041182745.1 Acidobacteriota bacterium | reverse complement strand
ATCTTGACCTTCCCGAGGATCAACTGGTCTGGCAGTGCGAGCAGGCGGTACGGAACTATGATCCGTGTATCTCATGTGCGACCCACTTTCTGAAGCTCGAAATTGAGCGAGAGCCGGCGGGGCCGGAGGTCGGGTGAGAGTTCTCACCGCTCGCACCTCCAACGAGTCCCGTCACCCTGTCAGGTATTCCGGATGAAGACGATCGTCATTGGCGTCGGCAACCTGCACCGCGGAGATGACGCCGTAGGCCTTGTGGTAGCGTCACGGCTGGCGGCAAAGCTTGTGAGGGGTGAACCGCTGCCGGCAAGAATCGTTGAGGCCTCAGGGGAGGGCGCATCCCTGATCGATGCCTGGCAGGGCTATGAGCGGGCGATTCTGATCGATGCGGTTCGTCCGGGATCGGCGTTGGGCCCACCCGGCTCGATCTACCGGATCGATGTCCATTCCACGGAACTCCCATCAGGACTCTTCCACTACTCAACTCATGCCTTCAGTGTTGCTGAGGCCGTCGAGATGGCACGGGTGCTCGGCCTGCTGCCCGGCGTAATGCTGGTCTGGGGGGTTGTTGGCCAGTCCTTCGCGCCGGGTTCAGGACTTAGCGGGGCGGTTGAGTCCGCCGCCGAAAGGTTGACGGCAGATCTGATCACGATGCTGGATAGTGAGCCACAGTAGCTGCGAAATTATGCCCCCTCAGTTCCCACAATCTGCGTGAATTTTCGCGATCACTCCTCTCAATCATTTGAAATAGATCGCTTCGCACCTGCCTGGGTGTGGAATGGATCTTGCTTTAAGTTCCAGAGAGTCGGTTGGCGGCAGGGCAGGGAGGGTCTATTTCCAGCGAGCGGGAAGGTGGGACGATGATACCATCAAATTGTGGAACGGCGGGTGAAGCAGGAAGCCGTATTTCGCGGCTGCACCTCGAGATACGAGGGGCGGTGCAGGGGATCGGTTTTCGTCCATTCGTCTACCGGCTTGCCGGGGGGATGGGGCTGACCGGCTGGGTAAGGAACACCTTTGATGGTGTGCGGCTCGAAGTTGAGGGGCGGGAGGATCTTCTCAGTCAATTTCAGGTGCGACTGCAGGATGAGATGCCGTCGCTGGCGGCGATCACCAGCCTGGAGTCCTGTTATCTCGATCCGGGTGGTTTTGAGGGCTTCGAGATCAGAGAGAGCGAAGAGACGGGTGGGATACCGGGCCTGGTTCAGCCCGACATCGCCACCTGTTCGGACTGTCTGGCAGAGATCATCGACCCGGCCAACCGGCGTTATCGTTACCCGTTCACCAACTGCACCAACTGTGGACCGCGTTACAGCATCATCGAGGATCTGCCGTACGACCGTCACCTCACGACGATGAAGGGGTTTGAGATGTGCGGGGACTGCCAGTCTGAGTACGACGATCCGGGCGATCGCCGGTTTCACGCGCAGCCCAATGGCTGTCCGGAATGTGGGCCGCAGTTGAGTCTGCGTGATCGTGAGGGTGGGCGGCGGGCAGTTCGGGACGAGGCTCTTGAGATGGCAGTCGAGGCGCTGCGCGCCGGGCTGATCGTCGCCGTGAAGGGCATTGGCGGATATCATCTGATGGTCGACGCCTGCCACCACCTGGCAGTTGCCGAGTTGCGACGCCGGAAGCACCGGCCAGAGAGGCCACTGGCGCTACTCTATCCCGACGTTGATGAGGTGCGCCGTGACTGTCTGCTCTCTCCGCTCGAAGAGAGTCTGCTGCTGAGTCGGGAGGCGCCAATTGTGCTTCTCGAGCGTCGGGCACAGAATGAGCCGGGACGGCCGTCGGCGGCGCTGATCGCGCCCGGAGTCTCCACTCTCGGCATTATGCTCCCCTCCGCGCCGCTCCATCACCTGCTGCTTCGCCGCCTTGGTGGCCCGGTCGTCGCGACCAGCGGCAACCGGGCTGACGAGCCGATCTGCTTCGATGAGGATGAGGCATTCAGTCGGCTGTCGGATCTGGCTGATCTCTTTCTTACACATAACCGGCCGATCAGCCGCCACGTTGACGATTCGATCGTCAGGGTGATCGCCGGACGGGAGATGATTCTGAGGCGGTCGCGGGGCTATGCGCCACTGCCGATTGCGATCGGTGGTCGGATGGATCCAATCCTTGCGACCGGAGCGCAGCTCAAGAATTGTGTGGCCTTCGCCACCGGCGATCAGGTCTTCCTCAGTCAGCACATCGGAGATCTCGAGACAGTCGACGCCCTCCGCGCCTTCGAGCGGGTGATAGATGAATTCGTTCGCTTTCACCGGAAAGAACCGGCGCTCATAGCCCACGATTCTCACCCCGACTACCATTCGACTCGGCATCCGGTAACTCTCGACCGACCGCGCCTGGCGGTGCAGCATCATTACGCCCACGTTCTATCCTGCCTGGCTGAGAATCGGCTTGCGCCGCCAGTGCTGGGAGTGGCCTGGGATGGAACGGGATATGGCGGTGACGGCACGATCTGGGGGGGGGAGTTCCTGCGGGTCGATGCGGCCGGCTACGAGCGGGTCGCGCACTGGCGAACCTTCCCGCTCCCGGGAGGGGAGAGCGCCATCCGGGAACCGCGTCGAGCAGCGATCGGCCTCCTGCACGAGATGATGGGTGGCGCGATCCCTGAGTGGCCCGATCTGGTCCCGGTTCACGAGTTCGGCCGGGGCGAGGCAGAGATTCTTGGCTCGATGCTGGCGCGTGGGATCAACAGCCCGCGAACCTCAAGTGTTGGAAGGCTCTTTGATGCCGTCGCCTCGCTGACAGGTCTGCGCCAGGTGGTGAGCTACGAGGGCCAGGCGGCGATCGAGCTGGAGCAGGCACTGAAAGGGGTTGAGACGGCCGACTGCTATCCGGTTCACATCACAGTTCAGGGTGAGACCGACGGGGTTGGTGCCGCACGGGTGAGCGCATCTGGTCGGAGAATGGTTCTTGACTGGGAGCCGATGGTTCGGGAAATCATCAGGGATCTGGCCTGTGGAGTCAGGATCCCTTTCCTCTCGGCGAAGTTCCATAATACACTTGTTGAGTCGTTGGTGACCATTGCCGGACTTGTCGGGGAGCCCCGGGTCTGTCTGACAGGCGGGTGCTTCCAGAATCGGTATCTGACCGAGCAGGCAGTCCGTCGGCTCCGTGAAGAGGGGCTTGAGGTCTATTGGCACCAGCGGGTTCCACCAAATGATGGCGGAATCGCCCTTGGGCAGGCTCTGGCGGCTGCCCGTTTTCGGCAACAGATCTGACCCGGCGTGTCGATTGTCCGGAAAGCGACCAACAAGCGAGAATATCCAATGTTACCAATTGCAGCGATTGCCGCGAAGCTCGGGCTTCCTGACGAGTATCTGGTTCCTTATGGTGAGCAGTCGGCGAAGGTGAAGCTCGACCTCCTGACCGATCCTGCTTTCAGGCCAACCGGCAGGTTTATTCTGGTGACGGCGATCACGCCGACGAGTGCCGGAGAAGGGAAGACAGTTGTCTCGATCAGTCTGACGCAGGGGTTGGAGCGGATCGGGAAGCGGGTCGTCGCAACCCTCCGCGAACCGTCACTTGGCCCGGTCTTCGGGATCAAGGGTGGGGCGACCGGTGGAGGCCGGGCTCAGGTTCTGCCGGCGGAGAAGATCAACCTCCACTTCAATGGCGATTTTCACGCCATCACCTCGGCTCACAACCTGCTCGCGGCGGCGATCGACTGGCATCTTCACCAGGGAAACAGACTTCGTCTGGATATCAACAGTCTGACCTGGCCACGGACGATGGATATCAATGACCGGGCCCTGCGCCAGATAATTGTCGGTCTCGGAGGAAAGAGCAACGGTCTTCCGCGCCAGACCGGCTTTGTCATCACGGCGGCGTCGGAAGTGATGGCGATCATGGGGTTTGCGACCTCCTATGACGATCTCCGCACACGACTCGATCGGATTGCGATCGGGCTCGACGCCGATGGACGAATTGTCCCGGCGGCGGAGCTGGGGATGACCGGTGCGATGATGGTGCTCCTGCGTGATGCCCTCCTGCCCAATATCGCCCAGACGACCGAGGGGACACCGGTCTTTGTCCACACCGGGCCATTTGGCAACATCGCTCACGGGACAAGCAGTCTTGTCTCGCAGCTGATGGCGCTCCGCTGCGCCGACTATGTTGTTAATGAAGCCGGGTTTGGGGCCGATCTCGGAGCGGAGAAGTACTTTGACATCGTTATGCCGCGCTCGGGGATCAAGCCGGCGGCGGTGGTGCTGGTCGCGACCGCCCGGGCGCTCGCCGCGCACGGCGCAGTCCCCGGGGCGACCGACAATACCGGTCCGGCCGCAGTTCGCCGTGGCCTGCCAAACCTCGCCCGCCACCTTGAGAATATGCGAAAGTATGGCAGCAACGTTGTCATTGCCATCAACCATTTTCCGACCGATACTGCGGCGGAGCTCGATGTTATTCGTGACTTCTGTCGTGAGCAGGATGTTCCATTCGCGCTCTGCGATGGCTACAGTGACGGAGCGGCAGGTGCGGTCGACCTTGCTGAGAAGGTGGTTGCAGCGGTCGAGTCGGGCGATACCGCCAGGGTCTCTTCGCTCTACGATGCAGCGGCGCCACTTGAAGAGAAGATTGAGCGGATCGCGACCTCGATCTACGGTGCAGCCGGGGTGACGATCGAGAATGAGGCGCGTCGCAAGCTGAAGCGCTACACTGAACAGGGATTTGGTCATCTGCCGATCTGCATGGCCAAGACCCAGTCCTCGCTCTCGGACAACCCAAAGCTGGCTGGAGCACCAACCGGCTGGACGCTGACTGTTTCGGATACCCATCTCTCGGCCGGAGCCGGCTTTGTCGTCGCCGTTGCCGGATCGATGATGCTGATGCCGGGACTGCCTGCCGTTCCGCAGGCGCTGCGGATCGACCTCAATGCCGATGGCACTATCACCGGCATGAACTACTGAGTACACTCAGCGATGTGTCTGGCCATACCTGGAATGGTGATCTCAATCGACGGGGCGGATATTTTTCGCACGGGCCGGGTCAGCTTTGGTGGAATTGTGAGAGAGGTCAATCTCAGTGCGGTTCCGGAGGCCGAAGTTGGTGCCTACGTTCTGGTCCACGTTGGGATGGCGATCAGTACAATCGATGAGACTGAGGCGCGCCGCGTCTTCGACTACCTTGAGCTGATCGATGAGCTGAGTGAAAATCTGCCGCCGCCATTGTCTGCCAATGAAATATCTTGATGAGTATCGCGATGGAGAGATGGCCCGGGCTCTCTCCCGGGAGATAGGCCGGATCGTTACCCGACCGTGGAAGATCATGGAGATCTGCGGCGGGCAGACGCACGCCATCATGCGATACGGGATCGATGAGCTGCTTCCGGCGGAGATCACGCTTGTTCACGGACCGGGATGCCCGGTCTGCGTCACTCCGCTCGAACTGATCGATCAGGCGCTTGCGATCGCCTCACGGGCCGAAGTGATACTCTGTTCATTTGGCGACATGCTGCGGGTTCCAGGCAGTCAGGACGATCTCTTTACAGTCAGGGCGCGGGGTGGAGATGTCCGGGTTGTCTATTCACCTCTCGATTGCCTGCGGATTGCCCGCGCGCACCCGACACGTGAGATCGTCTTCTTCGCCGTGGGATTTGAGACGACGGCGCCGGTCACCGCGATGGCTGTTGCGCAGGCCGCGGCCCTCGGAATTGAGAACTTCTCATTGCTCGTCTCCCACGTGCTGGTTCCGCCAGCGATGGAGGCGATTCTTGCCGCGCCCGGCAACAGCATCGAAGGTTTTCTGGCGGCCGGTCACGTCTGTGCGGTGATGGGGACCGGCGAGTACCCTCCGCTCGCGGCGCGTTATCAGGTACCGATAGTGATCACAGGTTTCGAGCCGCTCGATCTGCTGCAGGGGATCCTGA
>JBEGMZ010000070.1:0-5086 GCA_041182745.1 Acidobacteriota bacterium | reverse complement strand
GAAAGCTGGGGCAGGTCACCGCCAAGGCAGGCTCGGTCGTCAAGTCGGGAACCGCTGTTCGACTTGGAACTTTCCTCAATAACGTCGGAAAGGTAGGGCAGTACCGTCATGTGGTTCTCGGAGGCACAATTGCCACGGGACTCCTCGGAGCAGAAAGTGGTGCTGGCGCTGTTAGTGACGTCCTCAATGGCCGCTACACAGACGCCACGATCAAGGGCCTTGACGCAGTCTTTACGGCACTCGGGGTCTCCGCGTCTGGAGCACAGTATCGCAATGCCTTGACGGACGCCGCCCGAGCCAACAAGAAACTGGCGAGCAAGGTAGACACCCAGACGGTTGCGAGCAAAGTAGCTCACGCCGCGGAGGCAGTTGGGGAGATCGCACCCGACGACTGGTGTTTCGCTCCGACCACACTTGTGTCGACAGCCTCCGGCCGTCGTCCCATCGGCGAGATAGAGCCGAACGACGAAGTCTGGGCTTTCGACTTCGACACGGGAGAATATCTCCTCGCGAGAGTGCTCAAGCGGCACAACAACGTATTTAAAGGGAACTTTGTCACTATTGCGCTCAGTAATGGTGACACGCTCGAGGTAACGGAGAACCATCCACTCTGGGTTGTGTCGGGCATCGGATTGGGTGATCGTGGCGCCCCTCTGCGCGATGGCATACGAGCGGATGAAGGCAAGTCGCTTACTGGACGTTGGCTGAATTCTCAAGATCTTCGAGAAGGCGACAAGCTTCATTCACGCGAGGGGAGCGAGATCGAGGTAACGGCCATCGAAAGGCGGCTTGTGAGCAATCAACCCGTGTGCAATCTGACGGTCGAGGGGTACCACAACTTTTCCGTGACGGCCGCTGACCTATTGGCGCACAACGAGAGTTGGTGCGATATCCTGATCAAGAAAGGCTGGAGTTCCGCACTGAAGGAGGAGCTTCTCGAGCTCGCAGTCAGCCTTGGTAAACCAAAAGCGGCTGTTCACGGGCATCATATTGTCATGCGAAAAGACGGCGGTGCTGCAGGAGAAGCTGCACGAAACATACTTGCGGAGTATGGCATTCCACTCTTGGATACGCAGCCCGCGTTGCGGGCTGCCTCAGATCTGTCTAATATGGCGATGGCCATCAATGGCCATCTCGGGATCCATTCGGATCGATACGCACAGGCGGTTTTGAATCGACTGAATGATGCAGTAGCACTCGGCGGGTCTCACGCCGATATTAGAGAGAATATAGTAGCAGCGTTAGGCTCAATGAAGGATGTTCTCGAACGAGGCAGGAGTTTCTGGTAGAGCCAAAGTATGAACTGGACAGATGCACAAATCGAAATTGGAAAAGAGTTTCATCGCTCGATCCGACGCGGTCAGGTCGATGAAGTTCGCAGATTGTTCACTGAGTTTCCCTGGCTGTTTATGGACCATACCTGGCAAGGAGATCCCGGTTACCGTAACACCTGGATCACGGTGCCAGCCAGGTCGGGCGACATGGCCATGATGAAGCTGCTGCTTGACCTGGGCTTTGATGCCAACGCGCTCAGTGGAAAGGAGCAGTCATCGGCACTCTCGGACGCTGTCAGTACTGACCACTATGAGCTAGCGAAGTTCTTGCTTGACGAAGGAGCCGACCCCAACTTGGATCGTCCGTTGATCGCCGCGTTGAACAACCGGCAAAGCGATCGGCGAATGGCATTTGTCAAACTGCTCGTCGAGAACGGATGCGATGTCAATCGGCTTTACGACCTTTACGGCGACATATCCAAGGGATTCACTGCGTTGGACTGGACCAAGGACCCCGAAGTGGTTGCGTACCTCAGAAGTAAAGGAGCCAAGAAGGCAAAGGAATTATCTGGTGACAAGGCAACGCCTGTCGTTGCGGCAAGCACTCTTGACGAGGTGGCGCAGTACTTTCAAGACACTTGTGGCGATGTCGATCCGCGCTCGATTGTCGAGATCGTCACGACAGGATTCCCCGTTGCAATTCGCGCGATTCCGCCCGCGGGCAACCGCACCCATCTCACGCTTTTCACGACGGGTCTGTCCTCGAAACGGATGAACGTACCTCCGGAATGGTCGGCGTTTGCGTTCGCCGAGTTGTTCATCGAGTTACCCGGAGACTGGAAGTACGACAGTCCTGAGGCACAGTGGCAGTGGCCGGTCGAGTGGCTCCGTCGCATCGCTCAATACCCGCACGACAACAACACGAGCCTCGGCGGCCCGGTCACGATCATCGCGAACGACGATCCCCCGCAACCTCTAGGGCCTCACACGGAATTTACCAGCCTCTTGTTGATGGCGCAGAAGTCGTTCTGCCGGACCGACGGAGAGACGGTAGAGCTGTATCGTGTGACACCAATCTACACGGATGAGCGAGAGCTGGAACTCCGCGAAGGTGCGCCTGCGCTCATTCAGGCCTTTGATCGTCACGACGTTCCGTTCGTCGTTGATTTGGGCCGCCCTAGCGTGGCGCCATGAAGTCTGTTCGTGGATAGCCCGGCCAATGGCACTTCCACAGGCGACGCGAGCAACGGGAGGATAATCCGGGGCAGGGGCGTTTGCCCCCGCCCGCGCGGCTACCTTCTCTCTCGACACTCACGCAGATGGTCACCGGCAGCGCGGACACGATCTCCGGACGCGTGGCCGATCCCACCGGCGAGCGCTTCGATGCCATCCACCTGTACCGCGACCTCAACGGCAACGCCGTCCTCGACCTCGGCATCGACCAGCTGCTCCAGGCCCAGGCCGACGTCACGCCCGGCGACGAGTACGCCTTCGATGCCGGCACGCTCCCCCGCGGCAGGCATGTCCTGCACGTCGCGGCGATGAAGGCCGGCGCGGTGGTGGGCAGCTCCACCACCACCCTGGCGGCGGCACGCTGGTGGTCCGTCGCGATCGGCAGCCGCATCCACGGCGAGGCGCGGTTCGGGACCACCGGCGATCTCGTGGCCGATCCCGCCCCCATCGAGCTGACCCCGGGGCCGGACGGCGGCAACTGGAAAGACGCGGTCGGTCGCCGGGTGACCGGCACGGTGCAGGAGTCGTACGACTACGCGTTCTCGGCGCCGGGCGGCGCGTATGCGATTGGCAAGGCGCGGGGGCTGAGCGCGGCGTTCGGCCCGCGTCACGGCATCCCCGTGCCCGCCGGCACGAAGCTGATCGGGCTGGAGAATCTCTTCAAGTCCACCACATCCGTCAGCGACGACGACTACGACGACCAATACTGGATCATCACCATGACGCCGGTGGCGGTGGATCTCGACGTGGTCAGCGACAATTCCGGCGACATCGACGAGAACGACGACCCGATCGAAGAAGACGCACCAGGCAAGCGAATCTTCATCAACACGGATGATGACAATAAGAACGGAATCGTCGATAAAACCGTTATCAGGCAGACGCACCTCGACAACAATCTGATCGACAAGGACTTTGCCGAGATCCGGCTGGCCGTCAATGCCGGGGCGGCGAGCCTGATGGGTGAGGTGGATCCCGGTTTTCGGGCGCCTTGATAAGGTGGAGCTTTATGGGCGGGAGGCACCCCATCAGGAGCAGTGCGAACGGAAAGGGGACGCAGTTCTTGTTCCGTTTCCCGCCCCAGACGGGGGACATCGGCGGTCAGAGACCGCCGCACCAGAGTGCCGAATACAGGCTGCCCGCTGTATCCTGCCGCGATGGAACACACCGCCCCCCGCCCGACCGTGGACCTCGCCGCCCTGCCGCCCGACGAGCGTGACCGCGCCTGGCTCGAGCGGGTCTACCAGGGCGACGACGCCGTGCAGCTCACGCCGCGAGCCGTCGTCACCGGGATGCTGATCGGCGGGCTGATGTCGGTCTCGAACCTGTACGTCGGCCTCAAGACCGGGTGGGGCCTGGGCGTGACGATCACCGCCTGCATCATCGCCTACGCGGTCTTCAAGTTTCTCGAGCAGGTCGTGCCGGCCTACCGCACGCGGCCCTTCTCCACGCTCGAGAACTACACCATGTCGAGCGCCGCCAGCGCCGCCGGCTACATGTCGAGCGCCGGCCTCGTGTCGGCGATCCCCGCGCTCTACCTGACCACAGGCCGGCTGCTCGAGTGGTGGGAGATCGGCCTCTGGCTCGCCGCCCTCTCGATGCTCGGCGTCTTCATGGCGATCCCGCTCAAGCGGCAGCTGATCAACATCGACCAGCTCCCCTTCCCCTCTGGGATCGCCACCGCCGAGACGCTCGCCAGCATGCACGGCGCAGGGGGCGAGGCAGTCGTCAAGGCCCGCGCGCTCTTCGGGTCGGCCGTGCTCGGGGCCGTGGTCGCCATCTGGCGGGATCTGGTCGGCGGCCTGAAGGCGATCGCCGGCTGGGCGATCCCCGCCGAGATCCCGTTCGGGCCCGGCGGCATCGCCCGCGAGCTTCTCGCCCAGTTCACGCTCGGCATCGAGGGCTCGCTGATCATGGTCGCCGCCGGCGCGATCATGGGGCTGCGGGTCGCCGCGTCGATGCTTGTGGGCTCGATCATCTTCTACGGGTTCATCGGGCCGATCCTCGTGGAGAGCGGGATCGCCGAGCCCGGCTACCGCGGCATCGTGTCCTGGGTGCTCTGGCCCTCGACCGCGATGATGGTGGCCTCGGGTCTGCTCTCCTTCGGCCTCAAGTGGCAGACGGTGCTGCGGGCCTTCGGCGGCCTCGGCCGACTCGTCGGCGGTGCCGCGGCCGACGACCACGACGATCCGCTCGCCCGTGTCGAGGTGCCGTCGAGCTGGTTCCTCGCCGGCACCTGTGCCGCGGGCACCGCCTGCGTGATCCTCGGCCACTGGCTTTTCGACATCACCTGGTGGATGGGGATCCTCGCGGTACTCGTCACGTTCTTTCTGTCCATCGTGGCGGCCCGCGCCACCGGCGAAACCGACATCACGCCGATCGGCGCCATGGGCAAGATCACGCAGCTGATGTACGGCGTGGTGGCCCCGCAGAACATCACCACGAACCTGATGACCGCCTCGATCACATCCGGCGCCGCCTCGCACGCGGCCGACCTGCTCACCGACCTGAAGAGCGGCTACCTCCTCGGCGGCAATCCCCGCAAGCAGACGATCTCGCAGCTCTTCGGCGTGATCGCC
>JBEGMZ010000069.1:0-3042 GCA_041182745.1 Acidobacteriota bacterium | reverse complement strand
GGTTCGACCCGAGCGTGAGCCTTATCGCTCTTCTTACCCCGGAAGATCTCCAGGCGGTCGGATTGTGGTACGACGACTTCTCGCCGGTCGAGGATGACGAGGTGATCCGGCTCCTCACTCTCCAGCGATCCCGTTAACGGTGAACTCCCGGATTGCAGGTGTTTACCGGCTCACGCCCGAAACTGAACCGCCTCTTCGTCGTTGGACAGAGATCCCTGATCGGCAGCAGGCCCGACCTTTCACAGACCGTCAGATAGAATCCTCCTGCATCCGTTGAAGCATTCGAGCGTGGCCTCTCTGGCGAGGGTGTCGAGGGCGGCGGCGCGCTCGGAGTTGCCACTGGCCGTGGGACCTCCGGCCGGCTCTCCTTCCTTCGGGCAAAGATCGTACCAGCCAGCAACCGATCCGGGTCGATCGCTCTCTTCATCCGGTCCCAGAGCGCGGGGCTGGTCGGCTCCACCCGGTCGATGCCAGCGCCACGCTGCGGGTCGGGTCGATCCGGCGGGATAGCCGGAGCCGTCGCTTCCGACCGCTCCTCCCGTCGAACCACCTGTCTCGTCGCAGTAGTACCCGCCGGCCTGAAAGGGGTTGGTGTCGGGCGCGGTCCGTCAGCCGGTGGTGGCTGGTAGGCCTGTTCCGGAGCCCCCTCCGGTTCCGGATTGTACGAGTCCGGGAGCGGCTGCCCATCCGGACTCGTCCCGGGCAGGAAATACTCGGTTCGTGTCGCGATCCCCGATCCGGTGGGCATGTTGCCGGTCGTCGGGTCGATCTGATAGCTCTCCACCCCTTCCGGGATGACGAACTCTCCGCCCAGATCGGGGCGCTGCCGCAACGCCCGAGTCATGAAATCGCCCCAGATCGGCGCTGCCGTTTCACCCCCCGTCAATCCAATATCAGAGTTGTTGTCATATCCGATCCAGACCACGCAGACCAGGTTTGGAGTGTAGCCCGCAAACCAGGCGTCCCGCGATGAGCCGGTCTTTCCGGCCGCCACTCCATCAAATCCCCGCTGGCGTACACGTGCCCCGGTGCCATTTGAGAGCGCCTCTTCGAGGATCGAGGTCATAACAAAGGCCAGCTCACGGCTCATCACCGACTTCGTCTCGGTCTTGGACTCAAAGATGGTCGTGCCGTCCCTCGTCGTCAGCCGTCGGATCGAAGTCGGCGCGACCCGGTTGCCCTCGTTCGCAAAGGCGGTGTAGGCCGCCGCGATCTGCAGGGGGGTCGCCTCTCCCGTCCCCAGCGCCGCCGATGGGTAGAGCGGCACATTGGCGATCCCAACCCTCTCCGCGAACGATCGAACCTGCGCCAGGCCGATCCGCTGTGCAATCTCGACCGTAATCACATTCTTCGAATTGACCAGCGCTTCCCGCACTGTCAGTGGACGATTCTCGTACTTGTCGCCAAAGTTACCCGGACGATAGGTCTTGCCGTCGTACTCGAATGTCTGCGGCGCATCGTTGAAGAGCGAAGCTGCCGTGATCGCTGCGCCGACCCCGCTCTCGCCAACCTCAAGCGCTGCCGCATAGACGAAGGGCTTGAAGACCGATCCCGGTTGCCGGCGCGCGTCGGTTGCCCGATTGAGCTGGCTGGTCGAGTAGTCACGCCCGCCGACCATCGCCAGGATCTCACCCGTCTTCGCGTTGACCGCGACCAGCGCTGCCTGGAGACCAGCCGTCTCGACCCTCCGGCTCCCAATCCGCTCCTCGATCCGGGCCATGTTGGTGGTCAGAACCTCGTAGGCCGCCCGCTGCAGGTCGAGGTCGATGGTTGAGTAGATTCGCAGTGAACGGAGTGACTGCTCGTCGCCCTCGTAGAGCCGCTCAAGCTGGCGCATCAGGTGGTCGGTGAAGTATGGTGCGTCGGAACTGTTCACCCCCAGCGCCCGAAGCGTTATCCCAAGACGCTCCTTCTTGGCCTTCTCGGCGCTCAACCGGTCGAGCTTTCCCGCTTCGACCATCTTCTCCAGTACGAGGTTGCGTCGCTCGCGCGCCCGCTCCTCGTTTGAGTAGGGGGAGTAGTGGTTCGGACTTCGGATGATACCTGCCAGCAACGCCGATTCGTGGAGTGTGAGGCTTGAGATGTCCTTCCCAAAGTAGGTCCGTGCCGCCTGCCCGAACCCGTTGATCGAGTAGCCACCCCGCTGCCCAAGGTAGATCTGGTTCGCGTACATCGCGAGAATCTCTTCCTTGGTCAGTCGCTGCTCGAGGATCAGTGACATGTAGGCCTCAGCCAGCTTCCGCTTCCAGGTTCGGTCGGGAAAGAGAAAGATATTCTTCACCAGCTGCTGAGTGATCGAGCTTCCACCTTCGCGAATGGCTCCGGCCTGGTAGTCCTTTATCAGCGCCCGGACGATCCCGCGCCAGTTGATGCCCGGATGCTCGAAAAACTGCCGATCCTCGATCGCGACTATTCCGTCGACGAGATGCTTTGGAAGCTCACCGTAATCGATGATCTTTCGCCTCTCCCGCACCTTATTGCTCACCGTCGAGATCAGCTCAGGTTCGATCTGGGCAACCTCGACATCTTCCCGGCGCTCAAGGTCGACGATCGACTCGATCCCTTCGCCCCGTTGGCCAAAGGTCACGCGCAGATTGTGAAAGGGTTGCTGCCCGTCGATCACCGCGTCGCTTCCCGGTATGATCTCGATCGACGTCCCCACGATCCGGTAAAAGCCGCGCTTCTCATTCTGTCCCCGCCCATACTCAAGGTATCCAACCTGCTGCAGATGCCGGAGCAGGCCGCTCAGCTGCATTCCTGAACCACGGTGGAGATCGAGCGGCGCCGCATAGATGCCCGAGGTTCGCACGAAGAGGTCTCCCCGCAGGCCCTGGTCGATGATTCCTGAATAGAGGACATAGTAGTTGTAGAGCATCCCGAAGGTGATAATGGCAATCACCAGTCCGGGAACCAGTACGAACGGGGAACTCAGAAACCCGAGCCGACCGCGCCATCGCTCCAAGCCGCCTGAGAGATGTGACTCCTTACTTTTTCCAGCCATAACGATCCTGAACAATCCTCGCGGATGATCCGCCTTTACTC
>JBEGMZ010000068.1:0-12655 GCA_041182745.1 Acidobacteriota bacterium | reverse complement strand
TCGAGCGTCAGTCCTCCGACCCCAGCTCGAGCTATGCTGACCGGCGGTAATTGTACGGTCCGAGGGCCAATGAGAGGATCAGAGGTCTCGATCACTCCGGGTTCACTTCGACTTGGGTGGCGCAGGCGTGATCTCAGGTTCGGTCCAGCTGTTGATGACCAGCCGACCATTCTCCATGATCAGGAAGAGTGGGATGATCTTGAACTGCCCGTCGGCAAACTTGTAGACGCAGTCCTGGCGCACATAGTTCGGCATGCGCTCACCGCTCGGGGTCGAGCCGGCCTCGACGACCCGGTCATTCTGGCGGTCACCAAGAATCGACTGCTTGAGGGTCTTCTGCTGGGCGATCAGAGTCTGACCAGCAGTAATCGAGATCAGCTTCTCTGCCTCGACCCAGTTGTCATCCTGCACCAGCCGGTTGAAGGCCGAAAAGGCAGCCGCAGTCTGACGGATGTCCTCGAGCGAGACCGGCGGCGGAGGTGGCGCAGGCGCCGGCGTGGAGACAGCCCATCGATAGATATTCCAGGTCACCACAACAAAGGACACCGAGACAAACCAGAGGATGATCGGAACCAACCGACTGCCACCCTTTCGCGCCTCCTCCAGGTTGTTCCTCGCCTCCACGTCATCAAATATCGTTCTCATTCTCTCTCCCCCGTTCTCTCCCCTGTTCTGGTCGATCCTCCGGATCGTGCCGCCGCGCCAACTTTTTTCAAGGTATCCGAGAGCCTTGACACTGTCAATCGATGGCCACGCGACACCATCCAGTCAACCGTCAACTGACGCAGGCAGAGCCCAATAATGCCCCCTCCGAGATCGATCAGGCAGTCGATCGGCGAACCGGTACGGCTGGCAGTAAAGCTCTGACGCCATTCGTCAGCGATGGCACAACCAAAGACGAGCAGGCTGACCAGCCCGGCCCGCGCCAGCTGCCGCGCGAGGCCTCCCTTCCAACGACGTGACTCAAAGGCCCGCATCCAGAGAACTGCAAGCACTCCATACTCGATAAGATGGCCTAACTTGCGAACAAGGATGTGAAGCCGAACCCGAGCCGGCGGCTCAACCCAGGGCGCCACCCACTCCACCCACAACTCGAAACGCGATCCGGTCTCACCGCTTGAAAATCTGTCCGTCGAGAACCAGAAGATCACGACCATCCAGAGCACTGGCGGCACCCAGTAGACCAAAAAGCGCAACATCTGAACGAATCGCTGAGTCAGGTTATGCATAAAAAGTGATCCGGGAGGCGCCAGGCGCGACCCGGATCGGTACTGTTTCAGGGTGGTTGAAGACTAAATCAGAACAGGCAACGCCTGGATGGATCCCAGCCTGGTGTCTAATCCCGGCTCGTCCTGTCTCAATAATGGCTCTTCCGATTTAGAGCGCCTCAGCTCCACTTACAACCTCGATGATCTCTCGTGTGATCCGTGCCTGCCGAACCCGATTCATATTGAGTGTCAGGCGATCGATCACTTCACTCGCATTCTTGCTGGCCGACTCCATCGCCGTCATCCGCGCCCCAAGCTCGGAAGCGACCGACTCGAGAAGTCCGTGGTAGACCTGGTTCTCGACCAGCTTTGGCAACAGCTCGCTGAATATCTGATCGACCGGCTGCTCGTAAAGGTAGTCAGTCAGCGGCTCCGGATCCTCGAACTGATCGGGAACGGCCTGACGAAGCGGCAGCAGCTGCTCAATCACCGGACGCTGTGAAAGCGCCGATTTGAACTCATTGTAGAGGAGGAAGACGGCATCGATCGGCCTCTCTGCGGAGAGATAGTCGCCGATCAGGTCGCGGGCGATCTCGATCGCCTCGGACGAATCGACCCGGCCGGTACCGGTGATGCCAATGTACTCGCGACGAATGCTGACGGGGCGACGACGAAAAAAGTCGACCCCTTTCCGACCAATCAGAACCAGCTCGATCGTAGTATCCGGGTTGGTGCGGAGGTAGTCCTGGGCCGTCTTGATCAGGTTGGTGTTGAAGGCTCCGCAGAGTCCCTTGTCAGCGGTGATGACGGCAAAGACGATTCGGCGGGCCGGCTGATCGCGGTCGTGCCCGGTGAGCAGCGGGTGCCGATAGTCGACCGAGCGTCGCGATGCGTCACGCAGGATCTGCATCATCTTCGCCGTGTACGGACGGGCCGTCGTGACGCGCTCCTGGGCCCGCCGCAGCCGAGCCGCGGCGACCATCTTCATCGCCTTCGTAATCTGGCGCATGTTCTTGACGGCACGAACGCGCCGCCGCAAATCCTGAATACTGGGCATACTGGCTCACCCGGGCGAAGCGGAAAGAGCTTCCGGCTCCGCCCTCTCTTCCTGTTTGATTGAAGCGCTATGCTTTGGCGGTTGTCACCTGTGAGCTGAACCGCTGCTTGAATTCGTCGAGGGCAGCACGCAATGCCCCCTTCACCTCGTCGTTGATCGCCTTCTTCTCTCGCATCAGCTCGAGCAGCGAACCGCCAGCCGTATCGAGGTACTTGAGAAGCTCTGACTCGAAGAGGCGCACCTTGTCGACTGTGACATCGTCAACATAGCCATTGGAGGCGGCCCAGATGATGATCACCTGCTTCTCGACGTCCATCGGCTCATACTGAAGCTGTTTAAGAATTTCGGTCAGACGCTGGCCACGGGCAAGCTGCCGCTGGGTGGCGACATCAAGATCGGAACCGAACTGGGCAAAGGCAGCCAGCTCGCGGTACTGTGCGAGTTCAAGGCGAAGCGTACCCGCAACCTGCTTCATCGCCTTGATCTGTGCGTTCCCTCCAACGCGGCTGACCGAGTTACCGACGTTGATCGCCGGGCGGATTCCGGAGTTGAAGAGGTCGGCTTCAAGAAAGATCTGACCGTCGGTGATCGAGATGACATTGGTCGGAATATAGGCCGAGATGTCACCAGCCTGGGTCTCGATGACCGGAAGCGCCGTCAATGAACCGCCGCCGCGCGCATCGCTGTACTTAGCGGCACGCTCCAGCAGGCGCGAATGGAGATAGAAGACGTCGCCCGGGTAGGCCTCGCGTCCGGGAGGACGGCGCAGAAGCAATGAGATTTCACGGTAGGCGGCGGCATGCTTCGAGAGATCGTCATAGATGACGAGAACGGCCTTGCCACGATCCATAAAATACTCGCCGATCGCACAACCGGAATATGGCGCAATGTACTGCATGGCCGCCGGCTCGGAGGCGGATGCGATCACGATGATGGTATAGCTCATCGCGTCGTGCTTTTCGAGAGTCGCCTGCACCTGGGCAATGGTCGAGGCCTTCTGGCCTATCGCGACATAGACACAAACGACATCCTTTCCACGCTGATTGATGATCGCGTCGATGGCGACCGCCGTCTTCCCGGTCTGGCGGTCACCAATGATCAGCTCACGCTGGCCGCGTCCAATCGGTACCATCGCGTCGATCGCCTTCAGTCCCGTCTGGAGCGGCTCCTTCACTGGCTGCCGATCGACGATTCCGGGCGCGATCCGCTCGATCGGCATCTGCTTGTCGGCGGCGATCGGACCCTTTCCATCGGCTGGTCGACCAAGCGAGTTGACAACCCGGCCAAGCATCGCCTCCCCTGACGGAACCTCAATGATCCGCCCGGTTCGCCTGACGGTGTCCCCCTCCTTGATCGCCTGATAGTCGCCGAGCAGCACCGCGCCGACCTTGTCCTCCTCGAGATTGAGCGCCAGTCCAAACGCCCCCTTCTCGAAGTCGAGCAGCTCACCGGCCATTGCCCGCTCAAGACCGTGAATTTCGGCGATGCCATCGCCGACCTTGATCACCGTACCAACCTCGGCTACGGTCACACCGGCGTCGAAATTCTCAATCTGCTGCCTGATAATCTTGCTTATTTCATCTGCTCTTATTTCATTCGCCATATGGTCTCCAGTTCGGGCGTCTCAGGATTTACCCCCAACAAGAATTACGGTTCAACATTACTGGGCGATTACTGGGCGCTCAGCAGGCGCTCCCTGATCCGCGCCAGATGATTTCTGACCGACCCGTCATAGACGAGGCTGTCGATGCGGGTCACAACACCGCCAATAATGGCAGGATCGGTCTGGAAACTGAGCCGCACCTCGCGTCCGGTAGCGGCCTTCAGACTGGCACGCAACTCCTCCCGTTGGCGCTCATCAACCTCACGTGCCGTCGTGATCACCGCCGTCACAAAGTTTGCCCGGCGATCAAGCTCACGGTCGAGGGCCGCCAGCATCTGATCAAGCTGGTGAAGGCGGCCGTTGGCCAGAAGAAGCTGGAGGAAGTTGGTCGCGATCGGGTTGAGCTGAAGCCGTGACAGAAGCTCCTTCAGAACCCCGCGCTTCCGCTCGAGATTGACAACCGGACTCGCGAAGACCGCACGGAGAGTATCGTGGCTGCCCTGCAACCCGGCAAAATGGCGCAGGTCAGCCACCACCGGCTCAACCCCTCCACGCTCCGTGATCACATCAGCCAGCGCACGTGCATAACGATTGGCAATATTGGTGACGCTCATAATCTCAATTGACCTTTGTCATTTCTTCCCCGACACGGCGAATGAGCCGCGCGTCATCGGCGGAGGTCATCTCCTGGCGGATCAACTGCTCAGCAAGGTCGACCGATCTGGCTGCCGCATAGTCGCGCAGATCGGAGAGGGCTACCTGGCGGGCGGTCTCGATCTCGCGCTGCGCCACCTGACGGAGACGGACAATGTCCCGCTCGGTCTCAGCCGCAATGCGGGCCCGCTCGGCTTCCGCCTCCTCGGCTGTTCGTACCTTGATCGCATCCAGCTCTTCGCCCAGCCGACCGATCCTTGCGTCGAGCTCGGCCATCTTCCTCGACGCGGCCTCCTTCTCGACAGCTGCTCGCTGCAACAGCTCGCGGACTGCGGCCAATCGTCCGGCGAACATCTGCCGGACAGGCTTGCGGATCAGAAGGTAGAAGAGAAAGATGAATACAGCGAGGTTGATCGCCTTGGCCAGCGCCGGATTGAGCATCCCGCCACCCGCGAGAAGCGGCAGCAATGTGGCAAAGCTGTGGACGCGGCTGATCGAAGATGTAGTTAGTGACTTCATCGGCCACCTCCAGAACTGACGGGTCGGTCCAGAATCCGGGCCGAGATCGTAGCGGCCATCGCCCGTGATTCGTGATCGAGCGTCTCCCGCACCAGCGCGGCCTGTCGCACCACCTCGTCCCGCGCCGCCGCCACCAGCGTCACCGCCTCGTCCCGCACCGCCTCGATCGCCTTTGCCCGCCCGGCCAGTGCCTCGCGCCGCACAACCTCCAGCTCGCTGAAGGCCTCGGCCCGCGCCACCCGCAGCCGGTCCTCGTAACCGGCGAGCCGCTCTTCGTACTCGGCCAGCAGCCGCTGCGACTCCGCCAACCGGCCCACTCCCAGACGATCCCGATCCTCCAATACCCGATTGATCGGCTTGAAGAGCGTCCGGTTCAACACAAAAATCAGAACAAAGATAGAGATAAAGACGATCAAGAACGATCCATCTATGCTCAGAACGCTCCCGGCCAGGATCAGTCCCATATTTAAGACACTCACGGCGGGCTTTCTCCTCTCTCCCGTCAGCCGAACCTTTCTACTTCTGACTGATTCGCCTGACTGGTCCGCTCCATTTCACAGTCTTCTTCACGGTCTTCTTCACAGTGTTCCACTTCACGGTCTTTCACGTTCCCAAGTGCCTGATCGCAATAAAGGCGGCAACTGAGTTGAGAATTATGGCGAAGTTAAACAACATAAATAGCACATCATTTCACAAGGGTCAATTCGTCTCTCATCAGGGTCATTTCGCCCCGCCAGGTATCATGGTGGGAGCAGCAGGGTGGGAGCAGCAGGTCGATAGAGAGCCGATTTTGAACAAACCGGGGCAAAGTTCCACATCTCTACCCGGGGCGTGTTACCGTGGGCCGGCGCGTACCACCGTCGGAGCGGAGGGCTGAGTAGCGAGTCTCCTCTGGACGGTTGAAAAGGGGGCCACCGGCTGGTGGGAAAAGACAGGTGGAAAAGAGAGACTGATGAACAGTGACGAGAGACAGGGTGGGATCTTCTACGGGTGGTGGGTGGCACTGGCCAGTTTCATCACGCTTGGCATCGCGGTCGGGATGCCCTATTTCGGGATGACCTTTTTCTATGACTACTTTGAACGTCCGGAAGCGGAAGGCGGGCTCGGATGGGCGCGAACGGTGATCACGCTGGGCCTGCCGATCGGCACCCTGAGCACGCTCTGGGTGGGGCCGCTACTGATGCACCGTATCGCACCGCGTCGACTGATCCTGATCGGCACGGCAATAAGCACGGTAACACTGATCGGCTTCGGCCAGATGGACGGGGGAGCGGCGGGCCACTATCGTTATTACGGTCTGTATGTTCTATATATGATCGCTAACAACCTGAGCGGCGGAGTAAGCCACCAGATCATTCTGTCGCGATGGTTTGTGCGACAGCGCGGGATCGCGATCTCGATCGGCTATCTCGGGGTAAGCGCCGGAGGAGCGCTGGCGGTTCCGCTGGTAGCAGAACCGCTGACACGGCTCTACGGTTTCCGGGTAGCATTGACGGTAATGGGATGTCTGGTGATGCTGACGTGGCCGCTGGTGGTGATGGTCATGCGTGACCGGCCGGAGGAGATGGGTCTGCGGCCGGACGGAGATGGGGAGACCACGGGTGGCACGACGCACCTTCACCCGGGGGCAGGAGAGGAGCGGGGCTACCGCCAGCTGCTGCGAGAGCGGGTCTTCTGGGTGCTGCTTGGAGGCGGTGTCTGTCTGGCGGGCTCAGTGGGTGCGGTCAACCTGTTGTTGAAGCTGATTCTCAAGGACCGGGGATCCGTAAGCCAGACAATTCTTGATCAGACCTTCAGCCGGACGCTGCTGATCATTCTGCTGATCAGCGCGGTTGCCCGAGTGCTGGTCGGGAGGTTCGCGGATCGGCTGCCCAAGCGGCATCTGCTGACCCTGACCTGGCTTCCGCTGGTGGCCGGAATCCCGCTGCTGGCCGGAGTGCCTCCGGGAAAAGTGCCGATTCTCTTCTGCGTGCTCTATGGCATCGCACTTGGAGCTGACTATCTGCTGATAGTGGTCGTGGCCGCTGATCTCTACAACATCGTGACGCTCCCCCGCGTCCTGGCGCTGCTAATTCCGGTGATGACTGTCGGACAGACGTGGACCCCCTACCTGATATCGTTGATTCGTGAACAGTCGGGCAGCTATGTGATACCGCTCGCGATCATTCTGCTTATGGCAGTGGTGGGAAGGGGATTGCTGGCGCTTCTCCCCTTCCCGGCCGGGTGGGCACGGGCTGGGAGGCGGGGCTGAAGGGCGACGCCACGATCAAACATTGGACTGGTTGCGAACCGCCTGCTCCCGGACTGAGATCCTCTGAAGATCGAACGGCTGTCCGACCGTGTCGAGGCAGTCAAGCGTCCGAAAATTATGCGGAGCACTTGAACGGACGCCGAGCAGCTCTTCTCGAAGGGTCTCGGTATAGCGATGGATCGCGGGGAGCAGGGTTTTCAGACTCCCTTTGGCTTGGCCATCGAACGGCTCAGACGATCTCCCTGACATCGCCGTTGCGGCGGGTGACGCGTTGACGATCAAGGTATTCGAGCAGGGGGATGGCATATTTGCGGGTGACGCCGGTGAGCTCCTTGAAGATCGCGACATCTAGTTTCGGGCCGTGCGACTCCTTGTGGCGTTGCAGGATCTCCCGCAGCCCTTCAAGGGCGCGGCGGTGAAAGACCAGTTCTGCTACCCGTACCAGCTCCCCGTTGTTGATCAGCATCTGGGCAAAGCGCTGGGCCCGGGCCTGGTCGATGCCAGAGTCGGCACCGGCACGAAGAACCGCCTCCTCGAGGGAGAGCGGCTGAAGACCAGACTCGGCAAAGAGTTGAGCCAGGCGGTCGCGGGCAGCCTGCTCCTCGGCAGAGAGGGCAATGCGATGTGTGGCGAGGCGGAGGAGATCCTTCTCCGCTACCAGTTCCTGACGCTCAACGAGGTGGTTGATGACGGTGCGGAAGACGCCGGTTGGAACGGCAGAGAAGACGCGTTCGCGGACCTCTTCGCGCCCGATTCCCGCTTCAAGCGGGGCGCGCTGGTGGAAGGACTTGAGCAGACTGCGAACCTCTTTTGCGAGCTGGTCAAAGGCAAGGCGTGAGACGAGCAGCCAGGGCTGAGAGGTGACCGCGACCAGACGGCGCGACCGCACCAGCGACTCCGCTGCCTGGTCGATCAGGCTGTCGGGGGCACCGGATCGGGCCGCGAGTTCAGCCTGGGCAAGACCAGCCGCACCCGCCATCTCGACCAACAGTGCGATCCGCTCAACCGGGTCCGCCTTGTCAAGAAGCTCAAGAGCGGTTATCGCCGGGGCGTGATCGCGGAGCCGATGCTTCAGCGGGGCGGCATCAATGATCGTTCCACCACCGATGGTGACGATCGGAGAGTGCCCACGAATGATGAAATGGTCACCGGGCAGCCCACCAAGGGGTGATTCGAGTCGCAGCTGGGCAAAGCAGTCCTGACCCGGAGTCAATTCAGTCTGGCCCAGCAGGACAACCCGGGCGAGCGACTCAGCCGTGCCAAGGTGGAGATGAACGCGCGATCGGGTTCGGAGCGGACGTCCGGCCGAGGCCAGCAATCGCAGCCGGACGTCGAAGAGCGAGACAGCCCGCAGGCGTCCGGCGGGAGCCAGAACCTGGCCGCGCTCGATTTCGGCGAGGTCGATCCCCTGCAGATTGATAGCCGTCCGCTCACCGGCGCAGGCCAGTGTCGTCGGCTGGCCGTGAACCTGGAGGTTGCGCACCCGCGCGGAGCGCCCGTCTGAGGGCAGCAGCTCGAGCTCATCACCAACCCGGATGCTCCCGGCGATCAAAGTCCCGGTGACGACACTCCCAAACCCCTTGATGGTGAAGGCCCGATCGATCGGCAGACGGGCGACGGCCGCCTCATCCCGTGGCGTGACACCTTTCGCCAGACGCACCAGAGTCTGCTTGAGCTGCTCGATCCCCGTTCCGATCCGTGAGCTGACGCGGATCACCGGCGCTCCCTCAAGAAACGAGCCGGCAACATACTCGGCCACTTCCGCCTCAACCAGCTCCAGAAAGTCCTCCTCGACCAGGTCGACCTTGTTGATCACCACCAGCCCGGACCTTATCTCCAGCAGGCGGCAGATCTCGAAGTGTTCACGCGTCTGTGGCATCAGCCCTTCGTCAGCGGCGACAACCAGCATCACAAGGTCGATACCGTGAGCGCCGGCCAGCATATTCCGGACAAAGCGCTCGTGTCCGGGCACGTCAACGAAGCCAAAATGGATTTCACCGATCGTCAGGTCGGCAAAACCAAGGTCGATCGTGATCCCGCGCTCCTTCTCCTCCTTGAGTCGATCGGCGTCAACGCCGGTCAGAGCCCTGATCAGCGCCGTCTTGCCATGATCGATATGTCCAGCCGTGCCAACGATTATTCTTTTCATTCGAGTCCTGTCGTTCCGGTTCTCCTTCTGGGACTTACGGTCCAAACTATGCTACTTGATGCACCGGGAGTCGGCAAATGTCGACTGCCCTTGAAGATCGAGCCTCTTTGGAAAAGAATGAATGCTTGAACGCTCCACACCGGGGCGGTCGTGGGCGACCACAGTCGGGCAGGCTTGAGCAGGCATTCGATGGGCAGAACTTCAGCAGAAGCGAATCACCGGGAACCACAGGGCCGCAGACGGGCGCGTCGTCTTCTCAGGATGTGTGGAGTGTTGATCGTAGTCGGGTGTCTCGCCGCCCTCGGGACGATCTTTTACCTCCGCTCAGTTCGTTTCAACCGGATCGCGGTCGATTTTATCGAATCGAGAATGGCCGAGTATGGGCTGCGCGCAGAAGTTGGACGGCTCGCCTTCACCTTAAGTCCGCAGACCGCCCGTCTCGAGAAGCTGCGCATCCTCAACCAGACCAGCGGTGAGCTGATCGCGACGATCGACCGGCTGGAGGTGGCAGCCGAGCTGCGCGACCTGCTGGCGCCACGGCGCCGCCGGGTGGTTCAATTGCGCCAGGTTCGAGTGGAAGGGCTCGAATTTCATCTCAACCTTGATAAAAATGGGCAGAGCAATCTTTCAGGACTCCGCAGCCCGGCCCGCGATTCGGCGACCATTGAGATCGATCAGACCAGGCTCGAAGTCGGACTCACCCGAAGCCGCTTCCACCTCCACGATCAGGAATCGGGATTCACCCTCCGCCTTGACGGTCTCAACGCAACCGGCCGGAGCGAGGGTAAGTCCGGACTGGCCGTCAGTCTGACCGGATCGGGGGGAGCCTTTGAACTCGACGGACGTCGCTCGAAAATTGACCGACTGGCGCTGGAAGGGTTAGCAGGGCTTACTGGAATGGCGATCAGGCAGCTCCGGCTCGACTCGGCGCTGGGGGAGGTCGAGGCTCAGGGCAGCCTCAACTCGTGGGCTCCCTTCGACTATGCGATCGACTTCAAGACCGAGGGTCACCTCGCCGAGGTGACCAGACTGTTTGCGCCACAGGCCGGGATAGCCGGGACAGTCGGTTGTCAGTGCCGGGTCGTCGGCCAGGCTGGTGAGTTTACCCTCAGCGGCCAGCCACGCTCGGCACGAATGAGCATTGGAAAGGCGAGGCTCGAACAGGTAGCGCTGGAGCGGGCGATCCTTCGACACTCGGGTGACTATCTTGAGTTCGAGTCACGCGTGGCAAGCGCCGCCCGGATCATCATCGACGGCATTCTCCTCGACCGAACAGTGGTCAGCAATCCACGGGGTCGCTTCCGGCGCGGACGGACATCGATCGACTCGTCGCGAGGAATCGTCTCCAGCATCGAATGGCCGAAGAGCAGATTGAGCGACCTCGAACTCACTCCGTTGCGGGCCGAGTTCGGAGCGGGTCAGTACCGGCTGAGAGCGGCGGCGAAACTGGCCAGCGGCTCGATCTCCGGCATTCCGATCCACGACGCCCGGGCATTGGCATCTCTTGACGGCGAGACGCTTGAACTGGAAAGCCTGCAGGCGGGCGTCGAGCAGGGATCGGTCACGGCGTCCCTCACGCTCCCACTTGGCAGGGAGCGTCCATTCCGGATCGAGGGTCAATTCACAGCGCTGCCAACACGACAGATCTTCTCCATCATCAATAGTGACTTCAAGGTCGACCGCGCTCCGGTTACCGGAACCTTCAGCGGTGAAGCCGCCCTGGAGTGGCGACCCGGTGAGGCAACCTCGATCGCTGGCACGATCACCGCCAGCTTTACCGGAGAGTCTCCCGGCTCACCCGGGGGGCTCCCGGTCAGCGGAAACCTTCGAACCGTGGCGGTGGCCGGTATCTTCGATTTCGGACAGTTCGAGCTGCGAACCACGCGCACAACGCTTCGGCTCGGCGGAACTCTCGCCGTCTCCGGCCAGTCAAACCTCCAGGTGAAGGTTGAATCGACCCTCGCCAGCGAACTTGTCACCATCTCCCACGCCATCGACGGGCTGAAACCATTTCTTGATTCCAATCTTCCACACCTCCCGGGAACCCTCTCTTTTCAGGGCGAACTGAACGGTGACATCGGCCAACCGGTTCTGTCAGGAAGCCTCAGTGCCGACCCGGTCGGTCTTCACCGGGTCGAGATCGGCTCACTGACCGGCCAGCTCCTCCTCAACTCAACTGAAGTCCGCCTGACCGATGCCACTCTGGCCGACCGGCAGGGTGAGAGTGGACGCATCGCCCTCTCGATTCCCTTTGATCCGCAGGCGAGCACCGGAAGTCTCGATGCGAAATTTGATCGATTGAAGATCGAGGCGATCATTGCCACACTCGACCCCGGGGGTGAATCTGGCATCCGCGACCTGCTGGATGGCCGTCTCGCCGGAGAGGCGAGCCTGACCGGTCTGCCTGGAAGGATCAATGGGCACGTTGCCCTCCGGGTGGTCGATGGAACAATCGTCCGCCAGCCGATCAAATCGGCCAGCGCCTCGATCAGCTTCATCGACCACCGGGCGGGTCTCGACAGCTTTACCCTGCGGTTACCCCAGACTACCCTCCAGGCCAACGGGTCGTGGAATCTCCGCGATGACTCCTTCGCCATCAGCGGACAGACCAGCAACATTGCGCTCTCACTGCTTGCCGAAGCGCTCGATTTCAAACTCTTCGATATCGGTGGAGCGGCTGAAATCAGCTTCCGGATGGGCGGCGAACCACGTCCCGTTGAGAGTGGGGATCGTCCGCGCACGGAGACGCTCGACTGGCAACGCCTCTCCTTCACGCTCTCCGCGACCACGACCGGCCTTCAGCTCAACCGACGACCAGCCGGTGACTTCCGGATCTTCGCCGGCACCAACTCGGCGGGAAGACTCCGCGCCGCACTGACTTCACGCGGCCCGGTCGAGAAGGAGCTGGTCTTCGCCACGGTCGAGCTGAAGGACCGGCGACTCCCGCTGACGATCAGCGGCGAGCTTGACGGAATTGAACTGGCCCCATTTGTCGCGATTCTGATGCCTGAACGTGCTGAGATGCTGCGCGGTCAGGTGAGTGGAAGCGTTACCGTCGCCGGTCCCACCCGCAACGAAGCCGGTGAGGCCTCAGTCGATCAACTGCGTGGCAATCTGACCATCAGTCAGCTTGACCTTGACGTCAGCGGAAACCGGTTGCAACTTGCCAGCCCGGAGTCGATCGAACTCAACCAATCGGTGGCCACTCTTCCAC
>JBEGMZ010000067.1:0-2927 GCA_041182745.1 Acidobacteriota bacterium | reverse complement strand
CTCCATACGAGTTCGATGATCTTCGACGATCTGCCGGCGATGGATGACGCCGGACTCCGCCGCGGACGTGAGAGCCTCCACCTGGTTTATGGTGAAAGTCTTGCCCTGCTGACAGCGCTTGCCCTCTTTAACCAGTCATATGCCCTCCTTGCCCGGTGTGCAGCAGAGAATGGATGCCATGAGTCCGGTATCCTGCTCGTCGAAGAGGCAGTCCAGTGTATTGGAAGCGACGGGATGATTGGTGGTCAGGTTGTCGACCTCGCTCTGAAGGGAACTGGTCAGCGCGCCGATTCGCTTGTTAGTCGGAACCTTAAGACTACGGCTCTGCTCCGGCTGACGATGATCGCCGGGGCCCGGTCGTGCGGCGCGACGTGGAGTGAGATCGAGCCCCTGGCACGCTTTGGCGAAGCGCTTGGAATGGCTTACCAGATCTGTGACGACCTTCTTGATGAGCTTGTCGCCAGTGAAGACCTCGGGAAGCCGTCGCACCAGGATTCGCGCCACCTACGCTCAAACTACGTCGCTGAACTCGGGATCGAGGGAGCTCACCGGATGGCGTCAGACCTGGTTGAATCGGCCCTTCTTGACCTCAATGCCGCGTTCTCCGGTCGTCCTACACTTGATCTGATCTCAGACGCCTCGCGACTCATCCTGAGCGCAAAGGGGAAGCTGGCGATTCTTAAAACCTGAGAGGCCAATCAGCCTGCTCTGATCGACACAAAATGAGAGTTTCAATATCCAGTTTTACATTGGTTCCGATGTTCCTGCTGATCCTCGTTGTCTCCACCGGGTTGGGCAACTCTTCGACTCTCCACTCCCTCATCCCGGCGGAAAGGGCAGCTGGTTTCGAGCTCAAGGACCAGTATAATCAACTCAACAGTTACCGCTTTCCCAAATCTAAGCCGACCATTCTGGTCTTCGGTGACCGCCGGGGTTCTGAGCAGATCGAGGGCTGGGTTCGACCAATCTGGGATCGGTATCAGGAACGGGTGGACCAGAAGGGCGTCGCGGTTCTCTCCGCGGTTCCCGCTTTCATGCGCGGAATCATCAGGTCAATGTTCAAGAGCAAGGTCAAGTACCCGGTGCTACTCGACTGGACCGGTGACGTCGCCCGGTCCTACACCTACCAGTCCGGCAAGGCTAACCTGGTTCTGATCGACCAGCAGGGTGAGATAGTTCTCCGGCTCACCGGCCCGGTGAGCCGGGAAGGGCTGCAGGAACTCTATACCCGGATCGATCGGTTAATAACGGTCTCATGACTACCCTCATCCTTGCGCTCTCATTGCTGATTTTGGGGATCACTGCAGCCAACGTCATTTTCTGGCCGCGGGTACGCCGCTCCAGCCCTGCTCGCGCTGATGAGGTGTCGGTTCTTATCCCGGCCAGAAACGAGGAGGAGAATCTGCCCGACTGTCTCAATGCGGTCATTACCCAGGGGCCGGTAGTCAGAGAGATCCTGGTCTATGACGATCATTCGACCGACCGAACCGCGGCGGTAGTTGAGGCGGCCGCGAGCCTTGACCCTCGAGTCCGCCTCATCGCTGCTCGCCCGCTCGAACCCGGCTGGACGGGGAAGAACTTTGCCTGTGCCAGCCTTGCCCAGGTCGCCTCCTCACGCTATCTCCTCTTTCTCGATGCTGACGTCCGACTCCTTCCGGGCGCCATCGACAGTCTTCACACCGAGATGGTGCGACGCCGGCTCGATCTCCTCTCGTGCTGGCCCGGACTGGTCACGATCTCATTCTGGGAGCGGACGCTGATGCCGATGCTCAACTTTGTCGTCTTCTCAATCTTCCCTTCGCCGCTCTCCCTCTTCCTCGGTTTTCCCTCGCTTGCCCTCGCCCACGGCGCCTGTCTGTTCTTCGATCGAAGACAGTACCTGGCCATAGGTGGGCACGAGGCGGTGCGAGACCAGATCTTCGAGGATACGAGACTCGCCCAGCTTTGGCGTCAGCGGCGCCGCCGAGGGCTCTGCCTTGATGGTCAGGATCTGATCAGAGTCAGAATGTATGGGGATCTGTCTGGAATCTGGCAGGGATTCCTCAAGAACTTCTACCCGGCCTTTCGTCGCGAGTTCAGTTTCTGGGTCTTCATTCTCTTCCATCTTCTGGTAGCCCTCGCTCCCTTCGCGATTCTACCCTTTCGCCCTGACCGCAGGCTTCTCCTTGCCGTCACTGCCGTCCTCGTCTCAAGGCTCCTGCTCGCCATCAGATTCCGCCATTCCTGGTCGGCGGTGCTGCTTCATCCGCTGGCGGAGGTGATGCTCATTGTCCTTGGACTCACCTCGTGGTGGAAATGCCGAACCGGACGTGGCGTCAATTGGAAGGGAAGAGACTACCATAAATCGGAGGCGACTCCGCGTTGATAGATCTTACCTGTTACTCGATGGAGGTCTGATGATGAAAAAAAAGAAGATCGTTGTTGTTGGAAGCGGACTCGGAGGTCTCGCCGCCACGGTTCGCCTTGCTGCTGCCGGACACGAGGTGGTCCTCTGTGAGCAGGGGCAATCCTTTGGAGGTAAGATGAACCGCTGGACAGAGCAGGGCTTTCGGTTCGATACGGGTCCCTCTCTGATCACCATGCCGTGGATTTTCCGTGAGATTTTTGAAGCGGTCGGCAGTCGGATGGAGGATCATCTGCAGCTGGTCCCGGTCAGTCCGATCTGCGAATACCTCTACCCAGATGGAACCCGCTTCAATTACTCCGCCTCGATGCCCGAATGGATCACCACCATCCGTAATCTCGACCGGCGTGATGTCGAAGGGTTTATGTCATTCATGCGGCTCGGCGCCCAGCTCTATGAGCTTTCACGTGACACCTTCCTCCGTTTTCGTCCCGCAGATTGGTTCAAGCATACCGATATAGGATCTCTGCGCCATCTTCCGTGGCGATACGGGTGGGGGAACTACCACCGAACGGTCTCGGCC
>JBEGMZ010000066.1:0-5757 GCA_041182745.1 Acidobacteriota bacterium | reverse complement strand
ACTCCGTGCCGCGTCGTGGTGAGAGTGCCCCGGCCGGTGGTTCGGCCGCTCCACCGGCAGTCCCAGCCGAGCCGGCGGCGCCAGCCCCACGACCTGGCAAGGGAACCCGGACCGGGATCATCGATTCAAGCAGTACGGCTGCCGTGACTGGAGCGACCGGCGAGGCGGCTGGCCAGAATGGTGGCGTCGGCCTCGCCGGACTGGTCGGGCCGGCCGGCCCCTCCATCAGCCCGAAGAGCGCCAGCCCGGGTGGAGGTGCCAAACGGCCTGAATAGCCACGGGAGAGATTGCTCGGCACAGGTAACCGGGTGTGATCGCGATGAGAATAGGTCAGGGTTCAGGACAACACGGGAGAGAGGGATGGCGGGCCCGATGGTCCGGCTGGCGTCTGTCTGAAGACCGCTCAGACACCAGGGCCCGGACCGAGAAGGGGACGATCCTCGCGCTAACGGCGGTGCTCGTCACGACCATGCTGGGAATGGTTGCGCTCTCGATCGACCTGGGGTACGCGTTCAGCGCACGGAGCCAGCTCCAGAATGGAGTCGACTCGGCGGCGCTCGCCGGTGCTTCAGCCCTTCGTGCCACGATCGAGTCTGCTCAGTCGATGCCCCATCAGGCGGAACTGGCCCGTGAAATGGCGGTCATGTACGCCTCGTATAACCAGGTTCGGCGCTATGCTGATCCAGCCCAGGGCTCAAGCGCACCCAACAGCAATCGGCTCATTCTGGATCCGGGCCAGGTCACCATTGAGCCGGCCGGCGACATTCCACAGTTGCGTGCCGTCGCCAGAGTCGAGTTGTCGCTCCTCTTCGCCGGCATCTTCGGTCTGTCCAGTGTCAGCATCCAGTCGGCAACTCAGGCCTCACTCTTCCCGGTCGATGGTGGAACCGGAACCTGCACCTCCTGCTGGCGTCCGATTATGATTCCCGACTCCTATTTCGACTCGACCGGTACGGTGCGTTACGTTGGTGATCCGCTCCGTGTCAATGCTCCTCTCCCCAACCAGACCGGAGACTACTACCGCTCACGGTTTGCCGCCGGTGCACGTAACACCGCACCCTATGTCGACAGCCTTAACGCCGCCGGCTCATCCGTGACCGGACTGCGGGATACCTCCATTCAGTCCGAGGTTGGCTCGACGACGATGATGGGGATGTATCTCCAGTTTCGCCGCAACCATTACCGGATTGCCGATCTGACGGCGCTGCCACGGGCGACCTTTGCCAATCTTGCCATCGGAGATCAGGCCAACTTTGGCTACTGCGGTGAGATCAGGGTTGGTGATCTGATTCCCGTCCTCTCCGCCGACAATGCCTCGGCCTACGAGAATGTCCGGATCGGTCTCACTTCACTGCGGATACGGAACAGCGACACGGTCAATGCCAACGAACTCATGCAGTACAAGTTCGTCCGGAGTAATCTCTATCCAGCCCCCAACTCACACGCTCTGATCATTCCGGTTCTCCTCTTCAATCCGTTTGAGCTGATCAGAAATCCAGGGTCTCTCCAGCTGCGAGTGACCAATTTCGGACTCTTCTACCTGCAGGGAGTGACCAGTGACGGCACCCTGCAGGGCTATTTTGTGCGCGAGGTAGTTGCCGGCGGAACTCCGATCGCCTCGACCAACTTTGATGGCGATCAGATGAACCTTTTCCGTCGGAGCTGGCTGCCGATGTCGACCCAGCTCATCGAGTGACGGTGGGAGACAGGGCGGATTTGCTGTAAGCTGGTGGTCTATTTCCAGAATTGGCCGGTGTATTTCCGGTGACCAGGGGATATAATCACAATCAGTCAGGTGGATGGTCTCCGATTGGCGGGAACCAGGAGTGGGGGAGAGTCCCCAGGCCGCCTGTAAGGGAAAGAATCAAGTGTCTAATGCGATCTCCATCGTTGTGATTGGCCGGAGCCTGAGTCAGCAGGAGAGAACTCTTCTGCGCACCTCGAGCAAGGTGCCGCTGGCGATCGTCGCCGAACTTCCGAACGCACCGCAGGTTCTCGAGGAACTCAATCGAATTCGTCCGCGGGCCGCGCTCTTTCTGCTGGGCGGTGACCTCAACCATTCTTTCCAGATGGTTGAGCGAATGAGGTATGAGCTGCCGGATATGGCGGTCGTCTGTTCGAGCGAGGACAACTCGACCGAGATCATACTCCAATCATTCCGCAGTGGAGCGTTCGAGTTTCTGCGCCAGCCCTTTGCCGAAGTCGAAGTGGCAAAGGTCTTCGAGAAGCTGGGCAGCAAGCCGGTGGACAATGTGCCGCAGCAGGGAAGGGTGATGGCGGTCTACGCGAGCAAGGGCGGATCCGGGGCCACCTTTGTGACGGCCAACCTTGCGGCAAGCCTTGCGAAACTGACAGGCCGCCGAGCCTGCATTATCGATCTTAACCTGCAGGCCGGCGATCAGCCGCTCTTTCTCGGGGTTGAGCCTGGGTATTCGATCCACGATATCGTTCGAAACTTCGACCGGCTCGATGAACAGCTGCTGGCAAATTACCTGACCCAGCGCTCGAAATTTATCTCCCTGCTCGCCGCGCCGACCGAGATCGGCAAGGATGAGGATATTCAGGTTGAGCACGTCACGAAAGCGATCGGACTGCTTCGGACACAGTTCGACTTTGTGCTGATCGATCCGCCACGGGTACTGAACGAGATCACGATCGGTGCGCTCGACACGGCCGACGATCTGATCCTGCTTCTGACCCTCGATATCCCCTCGATTCGGAGCGCGAAACGGTCGCTCGATATCTTCAACCGGCTCGGCTATGACCGGAAACGGATCAAGGTGATAGTCAACCGCTTCACGCGAACACCGGAGTTTGAACAGAAACAGGTTGAGAGGGTGCTGGAGACGAGCATCTATGCCACAATCGCGAACGACTACCCCGCGGCCATTACGTCGATCAATGTTGGCGAGCCACTCGTCCTCTCGAAGACTCCGTCAAAGATCATCAACGACTTTTTTGGTATGGCCCAGAAGCTGACCGGGTTTCGCGCCGAGGATCGCGCCAAAGGTAAAGAGGGAACAAAGTTTCTCCCGGAACCGGAGCCGGCGGTCGATATCCAGAAGCCGATCGTCAATCCGCCAAAGAAAGGCTTGACCGGACTTCTGACCGATCTGCTAAATTCTCGTTAATCTTAGTGTCCCACTGGTGATTGAGGATGGCTGAAACAAAATTGCTGCAAAACCGAATAGTTCAGGCGACTCGTCCTGGCAGTCAGCCAAGGCCGGTTGATAACGGCGCCCTCAACGAACTGAAGGCGCGGATACATCGGCGGCTGATCAACAAGCTCGATCTCGAGAAATTGGCCAGGCTTGATGCTGATGTGGCGCGGGAAGAGGTCCGGAAGGTACTCGGGGTGCTGCTTGACGAAGAGCAGCTTCCGATGAACGGCTCGGAGCGTGAGACGATCACCACCGATGTTCTCAATGAGATCTTCGGACTTGGCCCGCTCGAACCGCTGCTGGCTGACAAGTCGATCTCCGATATTCTGGTCAACGGCGCCCGGAGTGTCTACATTGAGCGGCGGGGCCGGCTGGAGAAGGCAGAGGTCGCCTTCCGCGATGATGCTCACCTGCTGCAGATCATCGACCGGATCGTTTCACGCGTCGGGCGACGGATAGACGAGTCCTCGCCGATGGTCGATGCACGGTTGCAGGATGGCTCGCGTGTCAACGCGATCATTCCGCCACTTGCCATCGACGGTCCGGTCCTCTCGATTCGCCGCTTTGGTACCGATCCGTTGACGATCAAGGATCTGATCGATCTGAAGGCGCTGACGCCACAACTGGTGCAGGTGCTTGAGGCCTGCGTCAAGTCACGGCTTAACGTCCTGATCTCGGGAGGTACCGGCGCCGGGAAGACGACGATGCTCAACTCACTCTCCGGCTTCATTCCGCACAATGAGCGGCTGGTGACGATCGAGGATTCGGCCGAGCTTCTGCTGCAGCAGCCGCACGTGGTACGGCTCGAGACGCGACCTCCCAACATTGAAGGGAGAGGTGAGATCGCGCAGCGCTCCCTCCTCAAGAACTCACTCCGAATGCGCCCCGACCGCATTATCGTTGGCGAGGTCCGCGGCGAGGAGGCGATCGACATGCTTCAGGCCATGAACACCGGCCACGATGGGGGCATGACGACGATCCACGCCAATACTCCGCGTGACGCTCTGGCCCGACTTGAGACGATGATCGCCATGGCCAACCTCCGCATCTCCGACAAGGCGATGCGTCAACAGATCTGCTCGGCGATCAACCTGATCATCCAGGTCTCACGCCTCAGCGATGGAACGCGCAAGGTGATGAGCGTTTCAGAAGTGATCGGGATGGAGGGGGAGATTATCACCATGCAGGAGATCTTCAAGTTTGTCCGGACCGGGGTTGGTATGGGTGGTGAGGTCCAGGGGCAGTTCCGTCCGACTGGAATCCGCCCGCGATTCTCGGAACGACTTGAACAGTTCGGGTACAAGCTGCCTCCCCAGCTCTTCGAGGCGGCGTTTTAGAGCCTATCGAGTAACCTGCGGGAAGACGATGAGTGACGGACTGATCTCACACAGGCCACGAAGAGCCGAAGAGGTCAGGGTGAGCTGTCAGGACGGTGATGGGATCTTTACTTCTATTAACGATAGATCTCCGGTTTCCGGCCGGGATGGCATCCAACTGTCCATTAGAGCCACCCATTAGAGCCATCCATCGGATGTTACTCTGCTCTGAGGCTCCTGCCCGCCGGCAGAACATAGTTCGTCAGACCTGACTGACGGCGACAGTCGGTGGGTTTATCACGATCAGTCTTGTGCCTGATTCTCCGGTTCGGTGACTGGGGTGATGATCGTCACCCTGACAGTAAGGTTGAAGCTTATGACACTCCTCTACCTTGAGATTATCTTTGTCGCTGCCACCTTCTTCTTTCTGACGGTGGCAATCTATTCCTTTGTCAGCCGTGATACTGACGCCTACCGGAGCAAGATCAATGAGCGGTTGAAGCAGATGGTGCAGGAACGGGGCGGAGCAACCCGCGGTGAGATCGCGATCATTCGGGAGGAGCTGCTCAGTACAATTCCAACCATCCACCGGATGCTGATCCGCTTTGAGGTCTTCACCCGCCTGCAGAACATAATTCGCCAGGCCGACCTGACGGTCACGGTCTATCGATTCGTCATCGGCAGCCTGGTGGCCGGCTTTCTGGTTGGTTTGACGACCTTCTTCTTCTCCGGTTCGATGATTGCGATGATGATCGTCACCCTGACGGTGATGTTGGTTCCGTTCTTTGTCGTCCTGCACAAACGGCGGAAGCGCTTCAACGGTATCGTCGAGCAGTTGCCGGATGCGCTCGAGATGATGGTCAGATCGCTTCAGGCCGGCCACAGCTTCAGCTCGGCCCTTCAAGTGGTAGCTACCGAGATGCCGGAGCCGATTGCACGTGAGTTTGGCAAGACCTACGAAGAGCAGAACCTTGGCCTCAATTTGAAGGTCGCTCTCGAGAACCTGGTCGAGCGGGTTCCGATCCTCGATCTGAAGCTCTGCGTAACGGCCGTTCTGATCCAGCGGGAGATTGGTGGAAATCTCTCTGAAGTGCTTCGTAATATCAGCCACACGATTCGAGAGAGATTCCGGATTCAGGGTGAGATCCGGGTCAAGTCGGCCCAGGCCCGGCTCTCGGGGATGATCGTCAGTGCACTCCCGTTCTTTCTCTTCTTCTGGATTAATCTCGTCAATGCTGGTTACATGAAGCCGCTCTACGACCACCCCAATGGAATCTATA
>JBEGMZ010000065.1:0-8558 GCA_041182745.1 Acidobacteriota bacterium | reverse complement strand
GGATTACGGTGTGCCTCACACAAAGGCACAAAGGAGGGTCTCCCGCTGCAATCTTTCTTCGTGCCTGCAGTGCGATCAATAATTGGAAGTCCCTCTCGATCCATAATGTGATTGCCCTGCCGACCCTGGATACGACCTGCCGGAAGACAATCCCGGCCTTGACTGATTGGACATCGAGGGGCCGATGTAGTAGTAATATTTACTGATTCACACCTTACGCCAAAAGGAACCCTTTACCATGAAATTCGGCGTTGTTGTATTTCCGGGATCCAACTGCGATCACGACACCTATCACGTGATCAGCAAGGTTCTGGGTCAGCCAGTCAATTTCATCTGGCACAAGAACGAAGAGCTTGATGGTTATGACGCCATCATCCTGCCGGGCGGCTTCTCTTACGGAGATTACCTGCGAACCGGGGCGATCGCACGGTTCTCACCGGTAATGGGGGCGGTGAAGCGCTTTGCCGCCGAGGGCGGTCTTGTTCTCGGCATCTGCAATGGATTTCAGATCCTCTGCGAGGCGGGTCTGCTCCCGGGAGCGCTGCTCCGTAACCGTGACCTCAAATTTCGCTGTGAGCACGTCTCGGTTCGGGTGGAAGAGACCGACACTCCATTCACGGGTGCCTGCCAGCCGGGCCAGATTCTGAGCATTCCGATCGCCCACGGCGAGGGAAACTTCTTTTGTGACGCCGCGACGCTCATGGAGATGGAAGAAGAGCGACAGGTCATCTTCAGGTACTGCGATGAGAGTGGAGCGCTGACCAGTGAGGCCAATCCCAACGGATCACTCAACAATATCGCTGGAATCTGTAACGAGGGCCGCAATGTCCTTGGGCTGATGCCACACCCGGAAAGAGCAGCGGAGAGCCTCCTTGGCAGCAAGGATGGACGGGCGCTCTTCGTCTCGATGGTCGACCACCTGGTCCTCAAACAGAAGGCGCGTTCCTGATATGAAAATTACACCAGAAATACTTGAGCAGCATCGTGTGACCAGTGAGGAGTACGGCCGGATCTGCGAACTTCTCGGGCGTGAACCGAATCTGACGGAGCTGGGGATCTTCTCGGTGATGTGGTCGGAGCACTGTTCGTACAAGTCATCGAAGGTGCATCTGCGTCGCCTGCCGACCGCGGGTGAGTGCCTCGTCCAGGGACCGGGTGAGAATGCCGGAATCGTCGAGATCGGTAATGGCTGGTGTGCGGCGTTCAAGATCGAATCGCACAATCACCCATCTTTCATTGAACCCTATCAGGGAGCGGCGACTGGAATTGGCGGAATTCTGCGCGACATCTTCACGATGGGAGCACGCCCGGTAGCGGCGATGAACAGTCTCCGCTTTGGCCCGATCCGTGATTCCGAGATCGCCCCCGGAAGTGAGGCTACCAGCGCCCGCAGCATCAGCCGCAATCGTCGAATCATGGCCGGGGTTGTACGGGGGCTCGGTGACTATGGCAACGCCTTCGGTGTGCCAACAGTTGGTGGCGAGGTCGGATTCGACCGCGGCTACTCACTCAATCCGCTTGTCAACGCCTTTGCGCTAGGCCTCGTCCGACGTGAGCAGATCTTTTATGGCAAGGCGGAGGGTGTGGGTAATTCGGTCATCTATGTTGGCGCGAGGACCGGACGGGATGGAATCCATGGAGCGACCATGGCCTCGGCCGAGTTTGACGAGGCAGCGATGGAGAAGCGGCCGACGGTGCAGGTCGGTGATCCGTTCTCGGAAAAGCTGCTGCTGGAGGCCTGCCTTGAGGCGATGCGCGAGAAGGCGATTCTCGGAATACAGGACATGGGCGCCGCCGGCCTGACTTCGTCATCGTGCGAGATGGGAGCGCGTGCCGGAACCGGCATCGAGATCGACCTTGATCTGGTTCCACAACGAGAGACGGGAATGACCGCCTACGAGATGATGCTCTCTGAATCGCAGGAACGAATGCTGATCGTCGCTGAGAAGGGGTGCGAACGGCAGGTTCTTGAAATCTTCGCCCGGTGGGATCTCGATGCCGTGATCATCGGTCGTGTTACTGCCGATCAGATGCTCCGGGTCTTTCACCGCGGGGAGATGGTCGCTGAGATACCTAACCTTGCCCTGACTGACGAAGCGCCCCGCTACCAGCGTCCGATGACTCCGTGTCCGATTGACGAGGAGGATGTCAGTCCACTTGTCCACGCGGCGATCGGGAGCAGCGGGAGAGCGCCAGCAGTGCTGGGTGGACTTCTGCACCGGCTGCTGGCAACCCCGATCATCGCGTCGAAGGAGTGGGTCTATCGCCAGTACGATCATATGGTACGAACCAACACGGTCGTCCTGCCGGGCTCGGATGCGGCGGTGATTCGAGTCAAGGAGACTCGCCATTCACTCGCGATGTCGCTCGATGCGAATGGACGTTACTGTCGGCTCAATCCACGCGAGGGGGCGAGGCTGGCGGTGGTCGAGTCGGCCCGCAATGTCGTCTGCAGCGGAGCAAAGCCCCTTGCCGTCACCAATTGCCTCAACTTTGCCAGCCCGGAACGGCCCGAGGTGATGTGGTCGTTCAGTGAAACGGTTGATGGAATGGCCGAAGCCTGCCGGCGGCTCAACACGCCAGTGACGGGTGGAAATGTCAGCCTCTACAATGAGACCGAAGGCCGGGGAATCGATCCGACTCCGGTCATCGGCATGCTCGGACTGATTGAAGAGTCACGTCACGTCACGACGCAGTGGTTCAAGGAGGCGGGTGACCAGATACTGCTGCTCGGACTGACAAAGGCCGATCTTGGCGCGTCGGAACTACTCTACGCGCTGACCGGAGAGGCCCGTGGGGCGGTTCCGCGGCTCGATCTTGAACTGGAGATGGCTGTTCAGCAGACCTGCCTCGAGGCGATCCGCCGGGGGTTCGTCCAGTCGGCCCACGACTGCAGCGAGGGCGGACTGGCGGTCGCTCTCGCTGAGAGCTGCTTTGCCAGCTACCGGCACGCCTCGACTGGAGCCACGATCGACCTGACGGCTCACGCCGCGCTTGGTGGGGTTAGTGATCCGGCAACACTGCTCTTTGCTGAGTCGCCCTCACGCATCATCATCAGCGTCCGGCGCGGGGATGTCGAGGCCGTGCGAGCCATTGCCCGCGAAGCCAATGCCCCGTGCAGCCTCATCGGCGAGGTCGCCACCGGTCGGTTACGGATCGAATGCGGCGAACTGCTGCTTGATGAACCGGTTGTCGATCTTGAGCATAGTTGGAAGAACTGCCTGGAGAGCCAGCTCTGAACAGCCGGTTCAAGGGCCACCAACCTGGCTGTTGGCTGCAAGGCTGTTGGCGGCAAGGGGAGATCGGCCGGGCTCAGTTCACCTGTGGACTAAGTATCGCCTGCAGGGCTGCCGCATCGAGTTCGTACGACTCGCCGCAGAAATGGCAGGTTAACCTGGCACCGTGGTCCTTCTCCAGCATATCGGCCACCTCGTCCGTGCCAAGAGCCGTCACGATGTTGATTGCCCGCTCATATGAGCAGGTGCAGCTAAAGGCGACCGGGCGTCGGTTGAGTACGGTGAGTTCAAAATCACCAATCGCCTCGAGCAGCAACTCTTCCGCCGAGGCGCCACGGCGAATCCGTTCGGTGACGTGTGGTGCCTGCGCCAAAGTCGCTTCGAGCCGGGCGAGGGTTCCCTCCTCTATTCCGGGCATGACCTGGATCAGATACCCCCCGGCAGCCGTGACGCGCTCTCCATCAGGGTCAATATAGACACCAAGACCGACCGCAGAGTTGATCTGCTCTGAACTCGCAAGATAGTGGGCCAGATCCTCGGCAATTTCACCCGAGACGATCGGCACTGCACCAATGTAGGGCTCTTTGGCAAGACCAATCTCGTGCCCGGCTTCACGAATGACGTGAAGTATCCCGCGGCCAACGATGCCACTGACATTAAGTTTACCTGGTACCAGCGGCTCCGCCTCGGCGAGCGGGTTGCGGACATAGCCGCGTACCGTTCCGTGCGCGTTGGCCTCGGCGATGATTCCGCCAATCGGCCCCCGGCAATCGAAACGAAGCGTGACATATTCGAGATCCTTGAAGGTATTTCCGAAGAGAAGCGCCCCGGTCAGGGCACGGCCAAGCGCTGCTGAGGCGGTAAGGGAGGTCTGGTGGCGTCGGCATCCCTCGGCCACGAGGTTGGTTGTGACCGCTCCAATCAGACGGATGGTCGATTCGGCCGTGGTAGCCACGACAATATGATCTTCAATCTCTCTTTGCACTGTAGATCCTCATTCAACGGGAAGATTCACCGGCCGGGATGGCCTCCGCCTTGCGTGCTCGCAACAGAACAAGATCGCACTTTGGGGAGCACTTGACCGGACCTCGTTGCTCGCCCAGCACGTCAACCCGGACGAAGACGCTCTTCTCAAGCAGGCGACTCCACTCACGCTGTGCAAGGACAAGAATGCTCTCTCCGCCGTGACGATCGATCAGCCCTGGAATCTCGGCCTGATCGATCACGGTCACGAAATATGACTTGCTGTCCCGGAGCGGCAGGGCGGTCGCGTAAAAATTGATCCGGTGATTGGAGTTGATGTAGAAGACAAGCCTCTCCCCGGGATGGGCGGCTCGGGTTGCCAGCTCCCCGAGAGACTTGAGAGTCTCCCGCTCAGCGAGCACCGGGGTGACAATATTGACGATGGCAACAACAAGCAGCGCGAAACCGAATGGCAGGAATCTGGTCACAGCCCGGATATTGAGCAGAAACCAGATGACAACGGAGCAGAGTGCGATCAGCACTCCAAATCCCGCCAGTCGAAAGGCCGAGAACTTGTCGAGCCCGAGGAGACCAGCCCCGCGCAGTCCAATGATAACGGCGAGGACGAAGATCATCACTGCCGTCAGAACGACACTGACCACCTGGCTGCGTGATGGTACAGATTCATCCCACCAGTCCTCAAGCTGCCGTGCGATGATCATTGCCAGCGCCGGAAAGACCGGCAGAATATAACCTGGCAGCTTTGAGACCGAGAAGGAGAAGAATAGTATCGGTATCAGCACCCAGAGCCACAGATAGAGTTCAACCCGTCCATCCTCATCAACGGTCAGTCTCCGCCAGTTGCGTATCGCATCCAGCCCTCTCGCCAGCAGTGGACAGATCCAGGGAAAAGACCCGCCGACAGCAATGGCGATGAAGAACCAGGCCGGCTGGGGGTGGCGATACTGATTGGTCAGATATCGCTGAAAATGGTGCGCGATAAAGAACTCGTCGATGAAGGTCTGGCCGTGGCGAACGAGCATTGGGCCGTACCAGAGGCTGCTGACAGCGGTGAATATGACCAGCCCGACGATAAGCTTCCCTGGATGGAGCAGCCGACGGAGCCCCCCGGTCAGCAGGGCGTGAAGCCCGACAATCGCCGATGGAAGGAGCAGTCCGACAAGACCCTTCGCAAGCATCGCCAGTCCGAGCGCGAAACTGAAGAGCATCCACCAGCGCCACTGGGGGCGTGAATTCCGCTCGCGCGCCTGAAAGAGGCCGGCGAGGAGCGCCAGCTCAATTGTGACAGCGAGCGGCAGGTCGAAGGTCGCGACCCGGCTGAACCCGAACCAGATTCCGCAACTCGCCAGCACCGAGCCACTCAGATACCCAAACCGGGCCGACCGAAGCCGAATACCGGCAAAATAGAGCAGCAGGACTCCGAACGCTCCAGTCACTCCGACGCCAACGCGGGCGGCAAACTCCGAGCTTCCGAGAAGCTTGAACCCGACCGCGACCAGCCAGTAGGTGAGCGCCGGTTTTTCGAACCAGTCAATCCCGCCCAGTCGCGGTGTAATCCAGTCCCCTGTCAGCGCCATCGTCCGCCCGATCTCCGCGTAACGCGGCTCGTCCGGGCCGATCAACGGGAGCTTCCAGGTTCCGAAGATCAGCAGAAAGAAGATCAGCAACCCCAGTGCCGCGAGGTGGCTCAACTGGACGCCACGGGCTGCGCCCGGCGTCCCGATATCTTTACTCAGGACATTCATGATTCGTGACTCGTGACCCGACCTCGTGACCCGACCTCCTGACCCGAGTGGGCCATCCTCTTAAGCTAAGTTCGCGTTAAGCTAAGTTCGCGTTCAGTTCGCGTTCAGTTCGCGCTGGAACGATCGTTTTGTTCGGCCAGCCGGGCCCTCTCGACGCCGTCTGACTTTGGACTTTGCGGTCTCCAGAGTATCATTCTGACGCCGGATGTCGAAACGCAAACCGCCCTCCGGTTGAGGACTGAAACAGGGGATCGAGAGCAAATGAGTAACAGAATCAGGACAGCGGTGATTGGAGTCGGCCATCTTGGCCGCGAGCATGCCCGGGTCATGGCCGCACTTGAACAGAGCCATCTGGTGGCCGTCTGCGACACCAATGAGAACGCCGGAAAAGCGGTTGCTGAAAAGCTTGGGGTTGGGTACGTCGGCGACTACCGCGAACTCCTCGGTCAGGTCGAAGCGGTAAGCATCGCCACTCCGACGGTCAATCACCACGAAACCGCCTGCGCATTCCTCGCCGCGGGTGTTCACACCCTCGTTGAGAAGCCAATCTCTCGAACGCTCGCCGAGGCTGATGAGATGATCGATCTCGCCACGAGGAATGGCGTCAACCTCCAGATCGGCCACATTGAACGATTCAATCCGGCCTTTGCCGCCCTCCGCGATCAGCTGCGCCGCCCCCGCTTCTTTGAGGCACACCGCATGGGCATCTTCTCAGCGCGCTCTCTCGATATCGACGTGGTGATGGATCTCATGGTTCATGAGCTCGACATCATCTCGTCTCTCGTCAACCAGGAGGTCGTCCGCCTGGAGGCGGTCGGAATCCCGATCCTCACCCCGAGGATCGACCTGGCCAATGCCCGGCTTGAGTTCGCCGATGGCTGCATCGCCAACATCACCGCCAGCCGCGTCTCCGGTGAAAGGTTGCGCAAGCTGCGTGTCTTTCAGCCCCATGAATATTATTCTCTTGACTATGCCGAGCAACAGGTGACTATCTGCCGCCTCACGCCATCCGAGGCACCGGGAGCCCTTCCAAATATCGTCGCTGGCGGACTCGAGATCACCAAACGTGAGCCGCTGGTCGCCGAGATCGAGTCGTTTCTCGACTCCGTACGGAACCGAACGGCCCCGATCGTGAGCGGATCGGATGGGCGACGCGCCCTTAAACTGGCAACCGATGTGCTGGATTCAATCAAGGCCCATTCCAGCCGCGCCGACATCGGCATCAACTTTAACTGAACCCAATCATCAGAACCCAATGAAAACGACCAACATCACCCTCGAAGATCTGCGTGGAGTCTTTCCGGTTCCGCCGCTCGCCCGTAAAAACGACCCGGCCCGGAGGCTCGACTTTGCCGAGAACAACAGGATTGTCGACCACCTCGTCGCCGGAGGTATGACGAGGTTTCTTTATGGTGGAAACGCTTTTCTCTACCATATCACGCTGGGGGAGTACGAAGAGCTGCTCGGTTGGCTGGCCGCGTTTCCGGACAATCTCTGGGCAATCCCAAGCCTTGGCCCATCTTACGGGAGAGCGGTCGATCAGGCGGCCATCCTGCGTCGCTACTCCTTCCCGTGCGCGATGTTGCTACCCTGTGCCGATCCACGTGACGCCGCCGGCCTTGAGCGCGGAATCCGTGAGATTGCCGACCTCACCGGTGTCCCGCTCATCCTCTACCTCAAGGATACTGGCAACTTTGGGACCGACCTCGAAGCCGGTCTCGACGTGGTGGGTCGAATGGTCGATGAGGGGCTCTGCGTCTGGATCAAATACGCAGTGGTTCGGGAGGATCCGCGTGAGGATCAGTACCTGAAGTCACTGCTCACCCGCGTCGACCGTAATCGCGTTGTCAGCGGTATCGGAGAGCGACCGGCGATTGTGCACATGCGTGACTGGGGGCTGCCGGGCTTTACGACCGGGTCCGGTTGCGTCGCTCCGCGGTCAAGCCGAAAGATCCACGAAGCCTGCTCCAGCGGAGACTTTGCCGCTGCTGAGCAGCTTCGCGCACTCTTCCTGCCCCTGGAAGACCGCCGTGACGCCTGGAGTCCGGCGAAAGTACTCCACAAATCGGTGGAACTGGCTGGCATTGCGACCACCGGACCTATCCCGCCCTTTTTATCGATGCTGAGCGGGCAGCAAATAGCCGAACTAGAACCGCTGGCAAAGGAGCTGCTCTCCGGAGACAGCGAGGTATGAGCTGGTGCAGTGATCAGATCGAGAAGACCTTGATCACGACTGGCTTCATACGGGGACGCCTCTTCACCGGCCATCCTGTTGCGGGCTGGAGAAGAGAGAGTTTTGCCGCATCGCACCTCTTCCTCGAGGCCCGGCGGTGTGCCAGAGTGAAGGCCAATCTGCGGCTGTCGCTCCAACCGTTCCAGCCGCTCCAGCCGCTCCAGCCGGGACCCATTACGAGTTTGAGGTTCGGCGAGGTCCGTGGAAAGTAGTAGTCTTATGAAGATGATCGACCTCGATCTTGACAGCCGCGCCCCTGAAAGCTAGCGTTATCCCCTGATAAGCCGATAAGGAAGCAGCTCAAGTCTGCACTGATAGTATTTCTGAACGGAGATCGCTGGAATATGTCCAAAACAGATC
>JBEGMZ010000064.1:0-7612 GCA_041182745.1 Acidobacteriota bacterium | reverse complement strand
GACCAATACTTATATGCTCGGAGGTGAGAGCACCCCCGAGGAGATCATTCGCTCCGTCCGGCGTGGACTTTATGCCGTCCAGTTTGGCGGCGGGCAGGTCGATATCACCAGTGGCAAGTTTGTCTTCTCGGCCAGTGAAGCCTATCTCATCGAGGATGGTCAGATCACAACACCAGTCAAAGGAGCGACGTTGATTGGGAGCGGGCCGGAATCACTGACCAAAGTTACCGCGGTCGGAAATGATCTTGCCCTCGACGAGGGGGTCGGAACGTGCGGGAAAGACGGCCAGTCGGTTCCGGTCGGGGTTGGTATGCCAACGATCAAGCTAGCCGGGCTGACGGTTGGAGGAACGAGATGAGCCAGCCGCTGTCGGTCGATCTGCTCTCTGAGGTCGCCAGGATGGCGATTCGTCACGGCGCCTCCGATGCTGAGGTGATCGGCCTCGTGACATCAGAATTCAGCGTTGAGATCAGGCTTGGAGAGATCGACAAGGTCCACGAGGCCAATTCGCAGGGGGTCGGGCTTCGCGTTCTTTATCACGGTCGCCAGGCCTCCGGGTCGAGCTCCGACACAAGTCGTGAGGCGATCGAAGAGCTGGTCGCGACAACCGTCGCAATGGCCAGGCACACCTCGGTCGATGATGACGCGCTTCTGCCGGGAGCAGCAGAGTTGAACCGAAAGCCGCTCGATCCGTCAACACTCGGGCTTGTTGACCCGTCGATCGACCGGCTTACAACCCAGGAGAAGGCCGATCTTGCCCGCGCCGCCGAAGAGGCCGCCCTGGCGACCGATGAGCGGATCGTCAACTCGGAAGGTGCTTCCTGCTCCACGGTTGTCGGCCAGACCATCTTCGTCAACAGTGCAGGGTTTGCCGGCGCCTACGATGGAACGACGATCAGCCTCGCCACCGCGCCCATCGCGCGCGATGCCAGCGGGATGCAGGTTGGCTACTGGGGTGACCGGAGACGTCATCTCAGCCGCCTCGATCCACCGGCTGAGATTGGCCGTGAGGCGGCTCGACGCGCCCTGCGAAAACTTGGCGCCCGCAAGGTCGACACCCAGTCGGTGCCGGTCGTCTTTGAATCGAACGCCACCGAGGAGCTGCTGGCGAGTCTCTTTGAGGCAGTCAGCGGAAGTGCCATCTTTCGGCGGGCCTCATTTCTGGTCGGCAGGCTTGGAGAAGAGGTCGCGGCCCGGGATGTCACGATCATCGATGATGGAATGAGGCCCGGCGCGATTGGAAGCCGTCCTTTCGATTCCGAGGGGCTGCCAACCAGGCAGACGGCGGTTATTGAGCAGGGCCGGCTCAACAGCTACCTGCTCAACACCTATACTGCCCGCAAACTCAAGCTCGCTTCGACTGGAAATGCGGTTCGGGGGCTGACCGGTGCGCCCGGAGTTGGAACCGGCAACTTTTTTCTCCAGCCGGGGACCTCTTCGCCGGCTGAGATAATCGGTTCGGTCAGAAACGGTTTCTACGTCACGGAGATGATCGGGTTCGGCTTCAACCCGGTTACCGGTGACTACTCACGTGGGGCCTCCGGCTGGTGGATCAGTGAGGGGCAACTCGCCTTCCCGGTCGAAGAGGTCACCATTGCCGGAAATCTCGGTCAGCTGCTGCGCGAGATTGAGATGATCGGCAACGATCTCCACTTTCGTGGCCGCATTGCCGCGCCGACAATCAGAGTCGCCCGAATGATGGTCAGCGGAAATTGAGGTTCAATATGTTCAATTACGACCAGAAGTCACCCGCCGAAGAGAGTGAGCGCCGCCAGCGCCGCGTCCGTCTTATCTCGTTTGGAGCCGTGACGGCAGTCATCATAGGTCTTATCGTCGCGCTGGTCTCTGGTTCCCAGCAGACGGCGGATTCTGATATTCAGGGCATTCTGCGATCTGGTGACAACCAATTTGATGCTTACCGTGAGAAGGTCCGAATCGAGCTGATCGAAACGATTGTGCACCCAAATCTTATTGGAATGGCCCAGCATGAGGTCAGGGCGAGGCTCAGCAATGAGGGGGATCGCCCGCTTACCGCCGTCGAGATAAAGGGCCGCATGATCGGGCTCGACGACGCGATCATCACCAGCTCGACCGCCTACCCTGTTCCGCGCTCAACGCGACCGCCGCTTCCGGCCGGCAATTCCGTCAGTTTCAGCATCAAGATCGATCGTCCCGGTAACGTGAGCGAAGATCTGGTGAAAGATCATCTCATTGAACTGACCGGACTGAGATTCTGAAAAGCCCGCCACTCTATTCACGGTTGAGGCTTGAACTTGCCGGGACATCCTCGTTAGGCTGGAAGAAGCGTGGAGAGATCGCCGCATAGATTCTGCCGGCAATCTCCGCCGCACGCCGGCCAGCTTCCTGATAGCCGGTTGTGATGACGGTCACCACCACCTGTGGATTGTCAACGCTTGAAAATGAGGTAAAGAGTCCAAGTTTGTCGCGGTCGGTGCAGGTTCCGGTCTTGCCGGCGACCTGGCCCAGTGGAGTAAAGGCGAGCCGCCCGGTTCCGTAGTTGACAGTTCCGATCATTCCACCCAGCAGCCGGAGCCGATCCTCGGGCGACATCTCAATGCGATGTTTCAGTAGCGGTTCAAAGTTTGAGCTCTCCTCGGGAGCGCGCGGGGTTCGTGGAACAAAGAGCGAGCCGCCATTAGCGATCGCCGAGGTGAAGGCGGCGAGCTGGATCGCTGTCACCCCAAAATTCTCCCCGTGGCTCGACATAAGCCCTGTCTCCTGCTCCTCCGGTTCGGGCAGGAATCCTTCGCTCTCTCCCGGATAGTTGACACCGGTCTTCCGGCCAAAACCGAAGTTGCCAGCGTAATGGACGACTTTCTCAAAGCCGAGCAGCCGACCCAGTACCTGAAAGACGGGATTGTTAGACCTCGCCATCGCATCGGTGAGATTCATACTCCCACGACGTGAGAACTGGACATCCTGGTTTGGATCGAAAACTCCTTCGTGGAGGGCGGCCAATCCAACCACCAGCTTGATGGTCGAGCAGGGTTTGACCGGAGTTCCAATACCCATCCGCTGGTTGACGATCGTAAAGACCCGGCCGTTGTTCGGGTCCATCACCACGACTGTTCCGGCGCGACCCTGGAGCGAGTCGATCGCTATTCGACGAATCTCCGGATCCTCACCACTGGTTCGATCATTGTTGATGTTTGAGACGGAGGCGTTGCGAAGGGCCGCCTCGCGTGCCCGGAGCACCCGAAGCCTCGCCAGCGCGCGCGCTCGCGCTCTGGCCCGTGCCCGGCTGCGGGCCGAACTGCGGCCACGTGCCGTCGTCCGTGCCGACCCAGCGCTGCTTCCTGGCTTCCGCCGCCCGGCAACCCGGCGCGCTGCCCGGGTGCTCCTCTTCTTCGCGGCAGTCTTTGGTTTGGTCGGTCGCTTCTTCTCCTCCGTGACGACCATCGAGCTCTCGCCAGGGGTGGCGGCCTGCGCGACCGGTCCTGAAAAAGCCAATAACACGGAGGTGAGCATTGCCAGCGCACCCAAGGTCGGACTTCCTGCTCTCTTCATCTGTTTTATTCCTAAGCTGAACGCGTGACTGCTGAAGGGCGGGTCTTCCGTTAAACATCAGGCTCGTTCCATCTGCGGCCAGTCTGCCAATCTGAAGATCTTGAAGAGTGCCGGCGTTGCCTCCGGCATACCAGGTTGACCAAATATCAACAACCTGGTCAGATCATGCCAGCAAAAAGTCTAACAAAACAACTCAACCTCGACAACAGCCGCTGGCCGATCCCTCTCCACGCTCGGAAGTTGCCGGCCCTGGCACAATTTTGAGCACAGAGCGCAGGGTGCGACCCGGGCGTCACCGCGACTGTCGTCTCCTTTCGATCTCCGGATCAGGACGACCAATTCCTTGAAATACTGTAGTTGCAATCGTTTCAGAGATGGGTGGATGTGGTATCCTAACGGCCGAACGTCCGGGACGAACTCCGGGTGACCTTGTCGGGAGATCATTTGGGAGAGACCAGAATCTGGCGGTAGCTCATTTGTCAGGTAATAGTCCAGGTAATAGTCTCATTGACATTTGTCGGCGGTAATTTTCTCGTAATCGGGCTGAGCCTTCGGGTCGGAATTGAGATCGGAAATGCTGGAATGGTTGTCACAATTTGGTCGAATTTTTGACCCCTTCGAGCTGCGGGATCTGGTCGATATTCTGATAGTGGCCTTTCTGATCTATGAGGTGCTGCGACTAATGCGCGGAACCAGAGCTGCCCAGATGATCGGAGGGCTCCTCGCCTTCGGCCTCGTCTACCAGCTCTCCCTCTTCTTCCGGCTGACAACGGTCGAGCTGCTGATTCGTACCGTCGCCGTCTATCTTGGCTTCGGTATTTTTGTCCTTTTCCAGCAGGAGATCCGGGCGGCCCTGACACAGATCGGCAACAACCTCACCCTCAAATGGAAGAGAGCCGATAATCCATTTGGAGAGGAATGGTACGACGAGGTCGTGCTGGCCGCGACTACGCTGTCGTCTGAGAAGACAGGGGCGCTCATGATATTTGAGCGCAAGGTTGGTCTCAAGACATATATTGAGAGCGGGATCAGACTTGACGCCCGGGTCAACTACGATCTGCTGGTGACAATCTTCAACACCCACACTCCGCTGCATGATGGAGCCTTGATTGTCAGCGAAGCACGGGTCGCGGCCGCCTGCTGCTTTCTCCCACTGACTCAGAATCCAATAATCTCGCGAGAACTTGGAACCCGCCACCGGGCAGCGATCGGAGTGACCGAGGACAGCGACGCATTTGCGGTGATCATCTCGGAGGAGACGGGCGTCATCTCGTTTGCTATCAGTGGCATGCTGCGGCGCAATCTCGACGGACCAAGCCTGCGCCGGATGATCCAGCAGGCGATGGAACCCTGGCGATCGGAGACCGAATCGCTGGAGCTGGAGTTGGAAGAGAGAAGGCGGGAGCGGGAGATTGAAGAGCTGGTCGCATCCGGGAAGAGCGAAACCGCCCCGTCACACGAGAGGAGTGGTCTGCGTGAAGGGGGTGGCCGATGATCCGGGGACTCACTCCGAAACGTCAGCTGCAGCTACTCATCCATCTTCTTCTTGAAAACAGATGGTTGAAACTTCTCTCCCTGATTCTGGCCATCCTGCTCTTCTATTTCTCCAGGCAGCCCGGATCATCGATACGAATCAGCGGGGTTCCAGTAGAGTTTATTGGGGTTCCAGCCGGGATGGAGATCGTCAACATCGACAGTCCGGTGGTCAACCTCCAGCTCAGGGGGCCGCGCAACCTGCTGGTTGGTCTGAGTGGAAATGAGATCATGGTTCCGGTCGATCTCTCCAAAAAAGAGCAGGGTGAAAGGGTTGCCCATATCCAGATTCGTGACGTCAGGCTTCCTGATCGAATCGAGGTTATCAACATCTCTCCCGCCAGCCTGAGGCTGCGGCTTGAGCGGACACTGAGCCACTGGGCTGGAGTCCGTCCACGGACCGAGGGGAGCCTTCCAAATGGTCTTGAGATCTATGATATCTCGGTCAGCCCTGACCGGATTCGGATTGAGGGGCCGGAACACGAGGTCTTGAGATATCCCGTTCTCTCGACAGAGACGATCAATCTCAACGGCCGGGAAGCCGCCTTCAGCCTGCTCGTCGATGTGGAGGTACCTTTGCCGCTTCGAGTCATCGGATCGGAGCAGGTCTGTATGACGATCGTCCCGGGAGAGACACGGGTGAGGAGAGTTATCTCCGGCGTGGCGCTGCAGTTGCCGGGGAGGGCCGATGCCCGGGGGCCGGTGCGACCACGCCGAATTGCTGTCGAGCTGTGGGGACCACGATCGCTCGTCAACGAGCTCAAGGCCTCCGATATTGGTGCGGTCATCCCTGGCGGCGAACAGAGAGCGGCGGGCAGCACACCTCCCGCTCCGCAGGTCACGCTCCCGGAACGGTATCGAGAGGCAGTGGTCGCGCGACCGGTCAGCGCTCCCCGGCCGCGTGACCTCTGATCCTCCGGATGAAGGTTTGTCACATCAGGTTGGACTAAGATTATGAACAGAACCGCCCTCTTCGGAACAGATGGAATAAGAGGTCGTGCCGGCGTTTCGCCGCTCGATCCGCGGACCCTCACCGCCATCGGACACTCCCTCGTCGGTCTGCTTGGAGCCGGTGCGACGGTGATCGTCGGTCGTGACACGCGGGAATCTGGCCACTGGATAGAGAGTGCGCTCAGCCGGGGGGTTGCCGATGCCGGTGGGAGGGCCATATCGGTCGGGGTGATCACCACGCCCGGCGTCGCCTTTCTCACCCGGGAGTTAGGTGGCGATGCCGGGGTCGTCATCTCCGCCTCCCATAATCCGTTCTACGACAATGGAATCAAGATCTTCTCTCCAGGCGGCCAGAAGCTGAGTGATGAGATGGAGCTGGCGATTGCTGAACGCCTCGCTGAGATCCGGCTCCCGGACGATCTGCAGTTACCATCGACCGAAGTGAGCGCGGCGAGTGTCCTGCCAGCCGACCCGACACCCTCTCGACCTTATGTTGACTACCTCAGTCGTCGCCTGACCGAGCTTCGCCGGTCGAGTCTCGAAGACCGCCCGGGTCACACTATTCTCGATGGACTCCGGCTGGTCATCGACTGCGCTAACGGGGCCGCCACGGCAATCGCGCCGCTTGTCTTCTCACAGCTTGGCGCGGCGGTGACCGTCATCAATGCCGCGCCCGATGGACGGAATATCAACCAGCAATGCGGGGCGCTCCACACCGGCCTCCTGCAGCAGCGGGTGGTCGAGGAGTCGGCCGACCTTGGTCTGGCCTTTGATGGAGATGCCGATCGACTCATTCTGGTCGATCGGTCTGGCCGAACACTTGACGGCGACAGCATTCTCTTTATTCTCAGTACTCATCTTCATCGCCAACGCCAGCTCACTGGTAACCGGGTAGTGGCCACCATTATGAGCAACTTTGGACTGGAGCTGGCCCTCCGGAATCTTGGAATCGATCTTGTCCGGACTGCGGTCGGCGACCGCTACGTTCTTGAGGAGCTTCTCAGGGGCGGAGGTGCGATTGGCGGCGAGCAGTCCGGCCATATCATCTTTCCAACCATCGGTCTCGCCGGCGATGGAATCGTCACCGCAATCGAGGTTCTGCGAGTGATTTGTGAGACCGGATCTGACCTGGTCGAATTGACGAGAGGTCTCGTAAGAACTCCACAGGTGTTAATCAACCTGCCGGTTGAGAGAAAGATCCCCCTCGACAGCATTCCAGCGGTCAGGGAAGCACTCGATGACCTCCGGGCCGAGCTGGCCCTCACCGGCAGAGTGGTTGTTCGATACTCCGGCACCGAGAATATTGTCAGGATCATGATCGAAGGAACAAGTGAAACCCTGATCAATGAGCGCGCCAACTCACTTTCCCGGCTGCTTGCCTTATGGCTCAATCCGGAGGGCTCTGTCGGTTAGTCCGCAGCAGACTGATGATCTGTTCAATCACACTGCTGGGAATCTCGAGGGTTGAAAGGTCGGCCGTGCCAAGAATGGTCTTGATCATCCCGTCAGCCTGAATTTCGATCGATCGCACCCGGTCGAGCAGCTCCGGGTCGGTCAACCGTTCCCTGAGCCGACGCGACTCGGCAATGATCTCAAAGAC
>JBEGMZ010000063.1:0-3176 GCA_041182745.1 Acidobacteriota bacterium | reverse complement strand
CTGCTGCCCCGACTATCGCCATTCGATCCGTCATCTCTCCCCCTCACTGCTCTTGGAATCATACGCCGGCTTCCGGAACGTCGCACCATAATCTCTTCACGGCATCGCTTTCAAGCCCTCGTTACCCCTGGCTAACCCTCCACCTCTCCACCCCTCTACTCCTCTGCACGGCCAATTTAACTATACGCTCTTTTTAAGATCCTGTCCCATCCAGTCCGGGACTGGATGGGACAGGATCTTAAATCAGCTATTGCGACATTTTGTCGCACAGAGGTGAGATAAATTGCCACTGTTTGCGATCAAAAACACAAACTAATGGCGTAACTCTGAGCAGTTGTATAAGTTAAGTCGGTTGAGACTTGCTGGCACACCAATTGATAGCTAGGCACAGTTTGACGGCGGCGTCAGAGTTTGCCAGTGTGCGCCAGCGTCGAGATCGTTGGTAGCGCAGGAATTGAACAAACCTTGGAGCGAGGCTGAGAAGTGGCTGAGAATCACAATTCGGATCACACAGAAGGGCACCCAACACCATTCCAGCGGCTCAGCGGCATGCTGGTGCTGGATCGGATCGACTATGTGGTGATCGTCATCTATACCGTCCTGATCGGGCTGCTTACCCTGGCGGTGCCGCTGGCCGCTCAGGCGCTGGTCAACACCATCGCCGCGGGAATGCTGATCCAGCCGCTGATCGTCCTCACCCTCGGGGTTCTCGGGGCACTGATCTTCGCCGGCATCCTGCGACTGCTGAAGCTGATCATCCTCGAAAAACTGCAGCAGCGGATCTTCGCCCGGGTCTCGCTTCACCTTGGCGATCACGTGCCGCTTATCCAGCACGACGTGATCGAGAGCGAATTCCTGCCACAGCTGATCAACCGGTTCTTCGATGTCCTGACGATCCAGAAGACGATGTCGAAGATACTCTTCGACGGCCCGGCGGCGGCGCTGCAGGTCTTCCTCGCGCTGGTGCTGATGTCGTTCTACAGCCCCTACCTGCTGGCCTTCGCCATCGGGCTGATGCTCTTCATCGTCTTCGTCATCTGGGTGCTGGGAATGGGCGGACTGCGGACCAGTATTCAGGAGTCATACCGCAAGTACGAGGTTGCCGACTGGCTGGAGGAGCTGGCACGTTGTCACGTCAGCTTCAAAATGAACGCCGCCCCCAACTTCTCGCTGTTGAAGGTGGACAGTCTGGTCGTCAACTACGTCAAATCACGTCGCAACCATTTCCGGGTCCTCTTCCGGCAGGCGCTGGGCATCTATCTTTTTCAGGCGATCACGAGCGCCGGAGTGCTCGCGATCGGCGGTTGGCTGGTGATCAACCGGGAGCTGACACTGGGCCAGGTGGTTGCGTCAGAGATTGTGGTCGTCGGTGCGCTCGAGGGGCTGGAAAAGCTGATCCGGCTGATGGAGAACTATTACGACCTGCTGACCGGGCTCGACAAGGTCGGCCACCTCTCCGATATGCCGCGTGAACGCCCGAGCGGTCAGCTGCTGCCAATCAACAGTGCGGGCGCTCGCGTCGACTGCCGCAAGGTGCGGTTCTCCTATGACAACCGAAACGAGATCATCTCGAACCTGAACCTGGTGATCGAACCGGGAGAGCACGTCAGCCTGGTCGGCAAGAGCGGAGTCGGCAAATCGACCCTCGCGCTGATGCTGTGCGGGCTGCATGAGCCAACCCACGGACTGGTCCAGATCAATGGCCTCGACATCCGGGATCTCAGTCTGAGCAGCCTCCGCGATTCGGTCAGCCTTGTCGGTAACACTAATGAGGTCTTTGCCGGAACAATCGAAGAGAACATCCTGATGGGACGTGACAATATCTCGCATCAGGATCTGCAGTGGGCGATCGGGCTCGCTCAACTGAACGAAGAGCTGGCCACTTTTCCGAAGGGGCTGCAGACACGGCTGGTCTCGGAAGGTCGGAATATGTCGCGTGGACAGCTGCAGCGCATTATGATTGCCCGCGCGATCATCAACCGACCGCAACTGCTGATCCTCGACGAGGGGTTCACCGGTGTTGATGAGAACGACAAGATCTCGATCCTCAACGAACTTTTCAAATCCGAATATGGGTGGACAATAGTCGACATCTCCCACGACCCGGAGATCGTCTCGCGAACCCGGACGATCCACGTTCTGGCGAAGGGGCACATCGCCGAGTCGGGATCGATGCGGGAGCTGCTTGACCGCGAGGACTCCGAGCTGCGACGGCTCTTCCCGACACTGAGCCTGCGCTGACTCCGAGGTTACGAACAATAGTCGACAAAGGATCTGACCGATTATGCAAAGAATTCAGGCAAGTTTCATCCATCGAACGACGGACGTGGTCTCACTCGGAATGATGGAGACTCGGCGGGGATTGCGGACGGTGGCGATCGCGTTTCTGATCCTGATTCTGCTGCTGGGAGTAAGTCTCGTCTACGTGCCCTGGCAGCAGTCGGTGACCGGTTACGGAAGGGTGATCGTCTTCTCACCGATGGAGCGACCGCAGAGCATCGAAGCGCAGATTCCGGGCCGTATCCGCCGCTGGAATGTGGTCGAAGGACAGACGGTCAAGGCCGGGGAGGTGATCGCCGAGATCCTTGACATCGACTCGAAATTTCTGATGACGGAGCAGTCAGCGCGGCTTGAAGAGCAGCGCGAGTTTCTCCAGAGCGGACTAACGCAGTCGGTGGCGAGGGAGGGGGCGCTCACCAGCCAGTTGAGCGACGTCACCAATTCACGAAATGCCGCGATACCGGCCGCCGAACAGCGGTTGCGCCAGGCGAGTGATCGGCTGCGAGTTGCGGAGCAGAATGTTGAGCAGGCAAAACAGTCGGTGCTGACAGCAGAACTGAATCTCCGTCGAATCGATGAACTGTTTCGGAAGGGGCTCCGCTCAAAGCGTGACCTTGAACTGGCCGAGCTTGAGATAGTCACCGCCAGAACACGACTCGAGAGCAACCTGGCCTCGCTCGAAGTGGCACGTCGAGACCTGGAAGTGGCGCGACTCGACCGCGAGCGGATCATCAACGACACGGCGGCCCTGGTCAACAGCCTGCGGGCCTCGGTTGCTGCAGTACGCGAGTCGATCGCCAAGACCAATGGCGACCTCCAGAAGCTTGCGGTCGACATTGGCAACGTCTCAGCGCGTAATGATCAGCGGATTGTTCGTGCCCCCCGCGATGGAAAGC
>JBEGMZ010000062.1:0-4095 GCA_041182745.1 Acidobacteriota bacterium | reverse complement strand
GGTGTTGAACGCCCTGGCCCGACCAAAAGGTGACTCGACCGACTGCGGCTCGCCATCGAGCGACCAGGATCCCACCAATCCCTCGTTCAGCCTTGATGCATCCGGGGCCGGCGGAGCAGGGGTTGGCGCGGGATGCAGATCGACCTGGTAGATCCCTGCAGTCCGGATCGTCGCCGCACTGCCATTGACCACCACCCCCTCACCTTCCGCCGCCCCAACCCCCTTGTCGAGCAGCAAGCCATCATCATATTTCGCCGCCGTCACCGTCACCCGAAATCGTCCGTCTTCGGGCAGCTCGCGCACCGCGATCTTGAAGTTCGCCTTTGGCCCATAGGTTCCGTCCGTTCCGAAGAGCTCGTCGTTGGGAATCGCCGGGCGTAGCAGCAGCCCCTCAGGAACCGTCCCGTACGCCTTTCCCTTCGGATAACCAGCGCTCCCCCGAAAATCGGCGAAGACCGCATGGTAGATGCTGTCGAAATTACGCCACCCACGTACCGTGTCATTACCCTGATAGCCCTCGATGAACCGGTACTTTGTCCGCATAAAAAAGGGCTCAAACGGAAAAGGCTTCTTTGCCGTCAACTGGGTGACGGTAAAATCCTCCGGTGCCAGCAACGTGCTGCCCGCTCCCAGTACCAGCCGTTCGCTGATCGGCGCCGGATTAATCCCACTGCCAAAGTCGAGCCGAAAATTCTGGATGGACGGCCCGGCGGCTTTCGATTTTAGATCAATGATCACCCGGTTGAGTGCCTTCTCGGCGATCTCAAAGTAGGCCTCTGTCAGCAGCGGTGAGAGCTCCAGCCGCTCGTGGTTATTCAGGAATCCATCCTTTGAGACCGCATCCGCCGGCAGGATTTCAGATAGATCGTCCTCAAGCTTCAACAGTTCCCGCAGCGTGTTCCGATACTGCGCCACCGTCAACCGGCGAATCAGACCGTTCCGCGTGACGCGGCGCGTCCGCGCTACGGCAAGCCCGTCGTCGATCCACTTCGTCATCCGATCACGCTCGGCGTCGCTTGGCTGCGGCCGCGCCCCCGCTGGCGGCATGGTTCCGGCATCTATTCGCTCGCGAACCGCCTCCCAGATCGCGATGTGCCGGTCATCGAACTTCGCGTCAAGCTGGTCCATCCGGATCCCGCCCATACTGTTGTCACCCTCATGGCAACGCAGGCAGTTCTGCTTTATGAACGGCTGGGCGAACTTCTCGAACGAAGTGGTGATCCCCTCTTCCGGCCCAGCGGAGGACTGCGCCTCCGAAGATCCCGCCAGCGGGTAGATCGCCATCACGATGACGCCGGCCGCCAACAACAGCAGCGCCCAGTTGCGCTTCAACCTCTCAATGTTTGTGCTCATACCCTTGCTCCAACGTCTCACTCTTTTCTCCAACTCCCAGACTCTCGTCTTTGCCTTATCGGCGCTACCTTATCGGCGCTGGTGGTGGGTGGCAGCCTCAATGGCAGCCGGCTCTCGGACAAACACCTGGGCCGGGCCCTCAGCCCCACCCGGTGCGATCGTTTATTTTATGTAGACTGGATGGGTGCGATTGCCGCTCTCACCTGACGCGTCCGCTCAACCACCGCCAGATAGCTCAATAGCTTCTCAATCCTGAAGCTCAATCCTGAAGCTCGATCCTGAAGAATACAGTACCGTGAGATCGATGCCGAGGGCGGGACTCGAACCCGCACGACCTTACGATCAGGGGATTTTAAGTCCCCTGTGTCTACCTATTTCACCACCCCGGCAGGCAATACGCTGAAAATATACGACTAATTTTCTGATTTAACAATGCTTTCGATGATGCGGCGACTGGCCTCGCCGTCACCGTAGGGGTTGACGGCATTGGCCATGCTCCGATACGCCGCAGGGTCATTGAGAAGACGCCACGTCTCATCGCGGATCTGTTGGCGACCGGTGCCGACCAGACGGACCGTGCCGGCAGCTACGCCCTCGGGTCTTTCGGTCACTTCACGCAAGACCAGGACCGGCTTGCCAAGCCCGGGCGCCTCCTCCTGAATCCCCCCGGAGTCGGTGAGGATCAGCTCGGCGGCCTTCATCAGGTGAACGAGTGGCAGATAGTCGAGCGGGGGCAGCAGTGAGACATTGGGCAGAGAACCAAGCTCAAGATGAACAACCTCGCGGACATTGGGGTTGAGATGGACCGGGTAGACGATCTGCAGATCGGGTGAGAAGCTGGCAACATCCCGGAGTGCGGCACAGATTGCGCGGAGTGGGGCACCAAAGTTCTCGCGACGATGGGCGGTGACGAGAACGATCCTCTTCCCGCGCGGCACGGCCGCGAGTGGCCCTGAATTCCAGTCATAGGGCCGGGCAGCGACATCGAGTAGCGCGTCAATGACGGTATTTCCGGTAACGATAATACTCGCTGAAGGGATGCCTTCACGAAGGAGGTTGTCACGCGACTGATCCGTCGGGGCAAAGTGGAGATCGGCGACCGTGTCGGCGATGCGTCGATTGACCTCTTCCGGAAAGGGTTGGTATTTGTCCCAGGTACGGAGTCCGGCCTCGACGTGGCCAACCTTCACGCGGTGGTAGAAGGCCGCGAGCGAGGCCACCATCGCCGTGGTGGTGTCCCCCTGCGTCAGAACCCAGTCGGGCTTTACCTCGCCAATGACCTTGTCCAGCCGCTCGAGCGCAAGCCCGGTCAGTGCGGCAAGCGACTGGTTGGGTCGCATCAGATCAAGGTCGTAATCCGGGACAATATCAAACAGGCCAAGCACCTGATCAAGCATCTCGCGATGCTGCGCCGTGACGCAGACTACACTTTCCACCTGCGGCGATCTCTGCGCCAACATCCTGACAATCGGCGCCATTTTGATCGCCTCGGGGCGCGTACCAAAAACAGAGAGGATCTTCATTCCCAGATTCTAACTGATATGAAGGCGAAATGCCTTCACCCCAAAGCTGATTTCACCCCGTTTCACACGACTCACCATCGGCTCACGGCCTCCCTCGAAGCGGGCGCATGAAAGCAATTTTTTAATTGATCTGCTGGCGAGCGGGGTATTTTATAGTATGATCAGGGTTGCTTCTATCCCTGAAGCGATCTCCGGTGACGGGAACCTATGACGGGGACGTACGATGTAGTCTTGTAGATTTTTTGAGTTCTAGATTTTTTGATACTCCCGGGACGTACCGAGAAGACTGGACTGCTTGATAAGTCTGGCCGGCTTGAGCAGGCCTGTGAAGCGGACCCCTGGTCAGAATCTTCTGATTGGCAGCCTCTGATCGGTAATTGATGGAGAGTATCGGTTGGCAGGTATCGGTAGCAGGGATGGAATCGGTGGTCTTAACCCAGCCTGAGTTGGAGGATATTGATGTTGATCTGTCCGGTTTGTCGCAGTCAGAATACGGAATCGGCGAAGTTCTGTGGCAGTTGTGGCCACCCGTTCCCCCGCCAGGCGGAGCCGGTGTCAACTTTGGTCAATTGTGTCCAGGGTCACATCTACAGTGCCGTCTATAATCATTGCCCCTACTGCCCGCAGCCGCCAATAGTTCCCGTCGCGCCAACGGTCAAAGAGTCAGAGACCATCTTCGACCCATCGCCGGCCCCGGAGACCGGTCAGAGCACCACGGGTTATGAGACAAGCTTTGGTGACGAAGCGTCGATCATCGCCGAAAAGCGAAACCCAGAGCCAGGGTGGCAGAGCGGTTCGGAGGTGAGACCGGAAGGTGGAACCGGGAGCAGACACCTCGGAGGTGAAAGGGGAGGCGCCCCGGGAGAGCGGCGATCGGGTTCACTGCCGCGCGGCGTGGAGTCGCTGCCATCGAACGGGTCACGCCCTATGGATCAGATCTACCGGAATGGCAGTCGCCCCATCTCCAGTCGGCTCGCGATGCGTCCGCCAGCCGGGGAACCGAATCGACCGACCCATTACGAACCAGAGCAACCGGTAGTGCGGGGGGCAATGGCCGACCAGCGTGGCGCGGTTGCACCAGCGGAGCGCAACGAACCAGGAGTGAGGGCGGGAGGCGACCTTGGGGAACCAGACCGCCGAACGACCTTCGTCGCGCGTGAGGTTGGAGGCGGGGTTGGCTCACGTGGCAAGATCGTTGGCTGGCTCATCAGCTACAGCT
>JBEGMZ010000061.1:0-9473 GCA_041182745.1 Acidobacteriota bacterium | reverse complement strand
GAAAGGAGGGAGGCAGAATAAAGACGGCCACTGCTTCCGGAAAGAAGCGGCGTACCTGCTGCTCTCCCTGAACGTCGATGGTCAGAACGACATCAAAACCGGCCATCCGCAGGTCGTTGATCGCCCGCCGACCAGTGCCATAACAGTTTCCGTGCACCAGAGCCCATTCAAGCAGCTCACCCTGCGCAATGAGCTCCTGAAAACGGTCGAGGGTGACGAAATGGTAGTCAACACCATCGATCTCCCCTGGGCGTGGCATCCGCGAAGTGAACGAGATCGAGGGTCTGACCCCGGCGTCACGCCGGAGCAACTCCGTGACAATCGTCGTCTTACCTGCCCCGGAAGGGGCTGAAATCACTATCAAATTGCCAGTTGAAACTCTACTCGACATTTTGAGCCTGCTCCCGGAGCTTCTCAACCTCGGTCTTGATCGCTATCGCCGCATCGCAGATCACCAGTTCCGTCGATTTTGAAAGGATCGTATTGGCCTCGCGGTTGGTCTCCTGGAGGAGGAAGTCGAGCTTCTTGCCAATCTCATCACCCCCGCCAACCAGCTCGCGAAGCTGGGAGATGTGGCTCCTGAGCCGGGCGATCTCTTCGGTGATATCGCTCCGCTCAGCAAGGTAGGCTACCTCCTGGGCCAGTCGATTCTCATCGATCATCTTCTTATCAAGAATCTCATCGAGCCGCTTCTTCAGTTTCTCGCGGTACGCCTCGACCACTCCTTCAACGTTCGCATCGATGACGGCGAGCTGAGCTTCAACCAGGTCGATGCGGGCAATAATCTCCTTCTGCAGCTCCTGCCCTTCAACCGCCCTCATTGCAACCAGTGCGCCAAGAGCCTGCATCAGAGCCTGCTCGACACCCTGCACAACCTCCTCGGTCAAACCTCCAGCCGCACGTGGAAGCAGCACGTTCGGAAGGCGGGCAATCGTCGCGAGATCCGGTTCGCCAGTCAACCCGAACTCGTCGCGTATCTGCCGAAGGGCGTCGACATAACCGGCGACCAGCGAACGGTTGATCTCATACTCGGCCGGATTGGTCTGAGTAAAGTTGACCGTGACATCGATGCGGCCACGTGAGACCACCGACTGCACCTGCTTCTTGAGTGGAATCTCGAGGGCGGTGAGTTCCGATGGCGACCGCCAGTGAATGTCGAGATTACGGTTGTTGACCGATCGAATGTCGATCGTGACACTGAAGGCGTGACCTCTCGCGGCCCCCTGCCCATATCCGGTCATGCTTTTAAGCATCCCTGCTCCCTGAAATTGCCGAACCTTCCATACCTCGCCGGTCTTCTTCGGCAAACTGCAATTCGTAAAGTCGATGGTAGATTCCACCGTGGTCGAGGAGCTCCTGATGGGTACCAATCTCAGCGATCCGCCCCGCCTCCATCACCACGATCCGATCGGCCCGGCGGACAGTTGAGAGCCGGTGGGCGATGACGATCGTTGTCCGCCCCGACATCAGGTTGTTGAGCGCTGTCTGAACCAGCCGCTCACTCTCGGTATCAAGCGCGCTTGTCGCCTCGTCAAGGATCAGAATCGGCGCGTCCTTGAGGATCGCCCGCGCAATCGCGAGCCGTTGTCGCTGCCCTCCGGACAGGATAAGTCCACGTTCGCCGATTACTGTATCATACCCTTCCGGGAGCCGGGCAATAAACTCGTCGGCCAGTGCGGCAGTAGCCGCCGCTTCGATCTGGTTCTGACTGTCACGGCGACCATATGCACCGTAGGCGATGTTGGCCCGCACTGTATCGTTGAAGAGGCTCACCTCCTGGGTGACAATGGCAATCTGTGACCGGAGCGACTCAATCTTCAGATCCCGTACGTCATGGCCATCGATCAGCACCGCTCCCGCCGTGACGTCATAGAAACGCGGAATCAGGTTGGTCAGGGTACTCTTTCCCGCACCACTCTGCCCGACAATCGCCACCATCTCCCCGGCTCGAACCCGGAAGGAGATTCCGGCAATCACCCTTTCTGTGAACCCGGCGCCGTAGCCAAAAGTCACTTCACGAAATTCAATCTCGCCAGAGAACCCCTTGAGTGCAATCGCGTCCGCCCGCTCTGGCATCGACTGCTCTTCATCGAGCAGTCGAAAGATGCGGGCCGCCGAGGCCAGCCCCTGCTGCAGGTCGTGTTGCAGGCGGCTGAGACGACGCAATGGATCGTAGGCTTTGAACATCGCCACCAGGAAAGTTGCGAATCCTCCGAGGGTCATCTGGCCAAGGACAATACTTCGCTGGACGTAGAGGAGCAGAAAGGCGACCGCAACAATTCCGACCGTTTCAAGGACGATCGGCGAAAGGAAATAGATCCGCATTGCCCGCAGCTGATCAGCCATCTGCTGGCGGGCGGCGCGGCCAAACCGACTACTTTCGTAGTTCTCCATGCCAAAGGCCTTGACCACCCGCTGGGATGAGAGCGCCTCCTGCGCGACATCGAGCATCTCCGCCCCGCTCTCTTGTCGCGAGTCGATATGACGACGGAGTCGGCGGTTGAAGGTGGTTGTCAGCCAGGCGACCGGGGGAGCCAGCACAAGAATGGCCGATGCAAGTCGCCAGTTGAGTCGGAAGAGCAACAGCAGATAGACCCCCAGCGAAACCGACTCCCGAAACAGATCGCGCAGCGTGTCGGAGACCGAACGCTCGACCAGTGCCGCGTCACTTACCAGATGCGCCGTCAATTCGTTGGTCGAATGGCGCGAAAAGAATGGAGATGCCTGACGGATCAGATGGTCATAGAGCGAGAAACGCAGATCGGCGATAACGTGTTGGCCGATGTGGCTCATTGAATAAGAGGAGAAGTACTCTGTCGCCCCTTTTGCCAGCGTGAAGATAACCAGCAAACCGGCGATCACCGGCAATCCATCCCCACCGCCCGGCAGAAATCGTCCGAGAAAGACCGGGATCCGGAGCGTGGACTGGCCAAACTGATCCCCGGCGAGGGTGTCGAAGATCGGCTGGAGCAGCAGGATTGTCCCCCCCTCAAGCAGACCCGTCGCAATCATCAGAATGATCGAACCGGCAAAGATTCTTCGGTATGGATGGAGGTATTTAAGGAGACGAAGTAGTTCGGCCATCTTTGCGACTCTTTTGCGACTCAGAACAGAAAGATTACGATTCAGAAGACCAGCGCGGCAGTCGCAGTCGATACCGCCCCAAGGGGCATCCGCTTCTTTGACTTCACATTTTAAAACCGTAATTATATGCCCGGGTGAAATTTAGCGTCAAGAAACGACGGGCGACAAAGGACTGATACGGAAAGTTGGTTATGGCAGGCAAAGCAGGCGAGGCAGGCAGGAAGATCGACGATTCTGACTTCTACCTTGAAGGTGACCGGGTGGTCTTTACCAGCTCCTATCACCTGCGAAGGGGAGTCTGTTGCGGTTCCGGCTGCCGCCACTGCCCTTTTTTACCCCGCCGGACGAAGGGTGCAACCACGCCGGCCCCGGAGTTATCGGGAAGTGTCGCTCCGGAGAAGACAGATCCGGACTAAAGCTCATTGCGGAGCTGGAAAAGCCGCCGCTACCGCCTCGTCAACCTGGGGACCGATATTGGTCTCAGCCTTGCGTGAGGCGACTGCCAGTTCACTGACGATCAGGTATCGTGCCCGCTCCATCATCTGCCTCTCCCGGAAAGAGAGTGGCTTAACCGAGTTGAGATAGGCGAGGGTCTTGAGGACCTCGGCAATCGCGAAGATGTCACCGCTTCGCATTGCAGTGGTGAAGCCACGAAACCGATCCTTCCAGTCCCTGACCGACGGCCGCTCGATCATCCGCCCAAGCAGGAGCATCAGATCACGACATTCCTGCTGCTGGATCAACCGACGAAGACCGATCGAACCGGCATTTTGAACCGGTACCATCACAACCGAGTTGTTAGCCTGAAGACGCAGAAGGTAGAAGTCCTGCGCCATTCCGAGGATCTGACGCGACTCGATCTGCTCAACAATTGCCACTCCATGGTTTGGATAGACGACTTTCTGCCCAACTTTGAAATCCAAGGTGGCCCCCTTTCTTCATTGTGGACGGGCCTGCTTTCGGTATGATCCTCGGCGGGCGATCTCAAATGGTCACCTGATGGACACATTCTAACACCCGCCAGGAAAAGCCGAAAGTTGAAGCCGATCTTACCTCGATTTTTCCGCCCGGGTCAGATCGCACCCGAAGCCACGCGGCGGCAAGGTTGGCTGGCAGGAAAATGCGATTGCCCTGGCTTCACTGTCCGGCTGAGTAGCTGAAATGAACGTGATGGCTGGACTAAACCGACGCCTCAATGGATACTTGGAACGATTCGACGAAATAGATCTTCCGGCTGAAATTTTAGATTGAGAGGAATATTGAGTGATGGCAGCGCCGATACTACTTGCGAAGGACCGTGAAGAGATCTACCTGTTGCCAAAGATGGTCAATCGACACGGACTGATCGCCGGAGCGACAGGTACCGGGAAGAGTGTCACCTTGCGAGTCATGGCAGAGAGTTTCAGCCGGCTTGGCATCCCGGTCTTTATGGGAGACGTCAAGGGAGACCTCGCTGGCATCTGCCTGCCCGGTGGTGAGAACGCCAGGATCAGCGAGCGAGCGGCCGCCTTCGGGCTGAATGATTTCACCTTTCAGGCCTATCCTGTTCTCTTCTGGGACGTCTTTGGTGAACAGGGCCATCCGCTGCGGACAACGATCTCGGAGATTGGGCCGCTGCTGCTCGGGCGGATTCTAAACCTGAACGACACCCAGGGAGGGGTGTTGACACTGGTCTTCAAAGTCGCTGACGACAAAGGCTGGCTGCTCCTCGACCTGAAAGATCTGCGGGCAATGCTGCAGCACGTCGCTGACCACGCCAAAGAACTGACCACGGGCTATGGCAATGTCTCGGCTGCCAGCATCGGGGCCATCCAACGGCGACTGCTTGAGCTGGAACAGCAGGGCGGAGTCAGTTTTTTCGGTGAGCCGGCGCTCAATCTTGAGGACATGATGCAGACGGACCAGCAGGGGCGGGGCTACATCAACATCCTTGCCGCCGACAAGCTGATGCAGTCCCCCAAACTCTATGCGACCTTTCTGCTCTGGATGCTGGCTGAACTCTACGAAAACCTGCCGGAAGTAGGTGATCTCGAGAAACCCAAGATGGTCTTCTTCTTTGACGAAGCCCACCTGCTCTTCGATGATGCGCCGGAGGCTCTCCTGCAGAAGGTTGAGCAGGTCGTCAGACTGATCCGGTCGAAAGGAGTTGGGATCTACTTCGTGAGTCAGAACCCACTCGACATCCCGGACGTGGTGCTGGGACAGCTGGGAAATCGGGTACAGCACGCGCTGCGGGCGTTTACACCGCGCGATCAGAAGGCGGTGCGGGCCGCTGCGACAACCTTCCGGCAGAACCCGGAGGTCGATGTCGAGGCCGCCATAACCGAGCTGGGAGTTGGAGAAGCACTGGTCTCCGTGCTCGAGGAGAAAGGAACGCCGGGGGTTGTGCGCCGGGCATTGATCGCTCCACCGCAGAGTCGGCTGGGGGCAATCACACCGACTGAACGTGAGACAGTGATTCGTAACTCGATCATCCACGGCCACTATGAGCGGTCGGTCGATCGTGAATCGGCCTTCGAGATCATCAGAGGGCAGACGGAGGAGAAGGCCCGCTCGATCCCGGCGCCGGTTGAAACTCCGCGCCAGGATTCCCGTCCGGCAACGGAGGAGGCCTCCCCGGTGATGGAGGTCGCCGGTGACGTGATCGGAGCGCTGGCGAAGAGCGCCGCCCGCTCGATTGGGACTTCACTTGGTCGACAGATCGTCCGCGGCATCCTCGGATCGATCTTTGGCGGGTCGACAACCACCCGCCGCGGAAGAGGCTGAGGGGAGCGGACGATGCTCCCGCTACTGACCGGTCAGAGCCCGCCGCGAAAAGATCGATCTTGCGGCGGGCTCTTCCATTCAGCTCACGCTCAAACCGTGGCCATCAGCTGACCAGTCTCCAGGGCGCGCGATACTCGCGGGTAACAAGTTTCTGCGCCTCCGGATCGTTGACGAAACGCTCCTTCTCGACATCCCACTCGACCCGGCGACCGAGTCGAAAGGCGATGTTGGAGAGATGGCAGGCGATCATCGAGTTGTGGCCGATCTCAACATCGGAGCGCGGGTTGCGCCTTGAATCCATGCATTCGATGAAGTTGCGGACGTGAGCGAGATGCGACTCTTCACCAGTTGGACCACGACGCGGCTCGCCGGCCATCCGGTAGGTCTTTCTGCGCTTGACCGTCTCGGTCTCAGGGTAGACCTCCCAACCTCCACGGTCGACCACCAGCACCCCGTTGTTGCCGTGAAAAGCAACTCCGTGGTCGCGATCATAAGGTCCCTTTCCAATCGCCGTCGCATGCTCCCAGATCATACTGAAGCCATCAAACTCCCAGAGCGCCTGCTGCGTGTCTGGCGTCTCCTCCGCATCCTCCGGAAACCCGAACTTACCGCCGACCGACATTGCCGCTCTGGGTGCCTTGACCCCCATCCCCCAGTTGGCGATGTCGATCATATGGGCTCCCCAGTCGGTCATAAGTCCTCCCGAATAGTCCCAGTACCACCGGAAATTGAAGTGAAACCGGTTGCGGTTGAAGGGGCGCTTTGGCGCCGGCCCGAGCCAGAGATCATAGTCGATCGTCGTGGGAACCGGCTCGTCAGGAACGACTGGAATATTGCCCATCCAGTCCTGGTAGGCCCAGGTCTTGACGAGTCTGATCTTGCCGAGTTTGCCGCTTCGGACATATTCGACCGCTTCGGTGAACTGTGAACCGCTCCGCTGCTGGGTTCCCATCTGGACAACACATTTGTGGCGGCGGGCCGTATCGACCATGACCCTTCCCTCACCGATTGAGAGAGAGAGCGGCTTCTCGACGTAGACATCCTTACCAGCCTCGCAGGCGAGAATCGTTGGGATCGCATGCCAGTGGTCGGGAGTGGCGACGATCACCGCATCAATATCCTTCTGTTCGATGACACGCCGGAAATCTCGAGTTAGCAGTCCGGGAGTCTGTTTGAAGTCCCTCCCCACCGTCTCCTTCATCTTCGCCATCTGGGTGTCATCAACGTCGCAGAGCGCGACGCACTCGGTGTTGCCAACCCGGAGAAAATCACGCAGATCGCCTCCGCCCATCCCACCGCAGCCGATGAGCGCAACCCGGATACGTCGATTTGCTCCGGCGACCCGGGACTGTGAGGCGGCAGTCGTCGGATGACCGGCCACTCCCAGCCCTGCTCCAACCACTCCGGCGGCGGTCTGTTTCAAAAATCGGCGACGTTTTGGAACTTTACCTTCACTCATAAAAGGGTCTCTCCCTGGTTGATATTGGTATTGAATGTGGGTGATTGAGAAAGATTCGGCATTGATGCCACGCTGATGGTTCCACCTCTCATCAGAGTGTCAATTCGACCAGATCCTCAGCGGCCAGTGTCTTCGCAAACCGCCGCCGGGCCTCGGCGAGAAGCGGTCGGTAATCGGGGTACCGGGAACTGAAATGGGTAATCAAGAGCAGCTTCGCCCCGGCACGACTGGCAATATCGGCCGCCTGAGAGGCGGTCGAATGTCCATATTGGTCAGACTCCGCGACGTGCTCTTCGGTGAAGGTCGCCTCGTGAACAAGGCAATCGACATCGTGAGCCAGACTGACCGAGCTGGGACAGGGTCGGGTGTCGAGACAGTAGGCAAGCGACCGCCCCGGTCGCGGCGGCCCAACCACCTCCGCCGATTCGATCACTCGACCATCCAACAGGGTGACCGCACGCCCAGCCTGAAGCTGCGAATAGAGCGGCCCAGCCGGGATTCCCAGCTCCTGCGCCCGCTCGAGATCAAACCTGCCAGGCCGTGGCTTCTCCATCAAACGATAGCCAAGCGTGAAGATCCGGTGATCGAGCGGCCTCGCCACCATCACGTGACGAGTGGTCTCATAAACGATCTCCTGCTCGCGCTCTCGAAAATTGCGTGGCCCGTACTCCCGTAGATCGAGCGGATAGCTGATGTGTATGATCCGAAGCCGCTTGAGGAGCGTCAGGTATTCACCGATTCCGGGTGGCCCGACAAGAATCAGCTCACGCTGGCGCTGATCAAGTGACATGGTTGAGAGCAGTCCGGCCAGACCGTTGAAATGGTCGCCGTGGAGATGGGTGATAAAGATGCCGGCCAGCTTGTGCGACGAGAGTCCCGCCCGCATAAGCTGAATCTGTGCCGCCTCACCGCAGTCGAAAAGCCACCACTCCCCTTCCCCAACCACTGCCAGCGAACTGACGTGACGATTGAGCGTCGGTCTCCCGGAACTGGTTCCAAACGGGATGATCTTCAATCTCACCCCTCTTTGTTGCGCATGAAATCGGCCAGCTGTGCAAAGGCCTGGAAGAGCTGACTTCGCAAAGACTCTGAATCGACCACCTCATCGAGCGCCTGCCTCATACAGAGCAGCCATTGATCCCGCTCCGACTCGCCAATCGGAAAGGGGAGATGGCGGGCGCGAAGCCGCGGGTGACCATATTTCTGAACATAGAGCGGCGGCCCTCCCATCCAGCCGACAAGGAAGAGGAAGAGCTTCTCCCGGGAAGAACCGAGATCGGGCGGATGGAGAGAGAGGATACCGGCCGCTTCAGGCTTTGTCTCCATCAGATCGTAGAAACGATCTACCAGAAGGCGAACCGTTGCCTCTCCACCGATCGACTGGAAATGGGTCATCGTCATTATCAGGGTTCCCCTTCGAAGTCCTGACCGGGTTCTGACCGGCCGCGTCTAAATGGAAACAGCCGAGATAGAAACAGCCGAGAAACAGCCGACATCGAAACAGGCAACATTGAAAGACGTCCCTGATTCGCGGCAATTCTATCATTCAGTGTCCCGGTGTTGCCTGTTCCGATTTAGTCTCAACCGAAACAGTCCAGGCGGAAGCAGCCAACACCAGAGCGAGGGGCGTTTGAACAAGTCCCCTCCTGGTGGCCATCTCAGCCCGCCAATTCAAAGTATTGCTTGTTCCGTTCTATCCAGTCGCGTACCACGCCAGCAGAAAGACCAGCAATGAGAGCAGCAGGAGCAGTGCCGCCAGTGACCGCGGCGGACCTGGTACCTGCGCCGGTCTTTCCGAGCCGGACGAAAGAACCACGGGGGGATCTTCACCAGCCGGAGCACGGCCCTCAACTGCGTCCCGCCCGTGAAGACTGGCGGCCGGGACTACCGGGGCTCCGCAGCGGGGGCAGTATGCAGCCTGCTTTCGCAGCTCTTTTCCACAGCGTGTGCATCGCGCGTAAACCATACTCCATTCTATAGCGAGAGTTTAAATCCTGCCAGCATCAGACGGCTTCCCGGGCAATCAGAGTCTATTCCGCACTCTTTCCACTCCAGGACAATGGTGCCGCCCCGACTAACTCGAATTTGATCGAACCGGGGTGGTTTATCCGCGACAAGACCGAACGGATTACGGTGTGCCCCACACAAAGGCACAAAGGAGGGT